>PLMM01000348.1 GCA_003142495.1 Gemmatimonadota bacterium
TGCTGCCGACGTTGGCCTGCATGTAACAACCATCCACGACTTGCCCACCGGGAAAGCCAGCCAGCACTTGAAGCGAGACGCATAGGTTATTACAGTTATAACATGAAAAGTATCGAGCTCAAGGTCGCCCGCATCGGGAACTCGCGTGGCGTGAGAATTCCCGCCACCACACTCGAACGCTACCGCATCGGCGACAGCGTCGTGATGGAGGAGCGCGCGGAAGGTATCCTCCTCCGCCCGCGACGCTCGGCCCGCCCCAAGCTCTCGTGGGAGGACACCGCATTGGCCATGTCCGCCGAGCGAGAGAACTGGAGCGACTGGGACACGGCCCTCGCCGACGGACTTGACGAGATCCCGTGGGAGCCTGCCAAGGCCAAGCGTGTAGCCGAGCCCACGCGATGTTACCCGACGCCCGCGAAGCGGACGTCAAAGAAGTGAAGCGCTTCGAAATCCGCTGGGCGCATCTCGACCCAACCCTTGGCGCCCAGATGGCGAAGACGAGACCGGTCGTCGTCGTGAGCCTCGACGCCCTGAACGATCGGCTCCAGACCGCGACCGTCTGTCCCCTCACAAGCCAGCTTCATCCCAAGTGGCGCACGCGCGTGGAAGTGCGTGTCGCCAAACGACGGGCTGAAATCGCCGTGGACCAGATTCGTACCATCGGCAAGGCGCGGCTCGGCAAAAAGATCGGTGCGCTCACTCCCTCCGACGCAAGCGCGCTCCGCCGCCTCATCACTGAGATGTATGGTGAATGATGGACGCATCGCAGATCGGCAATCGCGTGTGGAGCCATGACGGCGTCCACGATCGCGCCCTAAGACTACGCCTTGCCGACGAAGTTCAGTCTCTTCACTAGCGCGATGAAGCGCGGCTCGGAGCGAAGCGGGTCGAACATCGCATCGCGCCCGAGCCATGCCATCATCTGCGAATCGGCGGCGAGCGCGCCTTCGAGATTATCGAGCGCGCGCGCGTGGTCGCCGACGCCGAGGTAGACGANNCCATCGCGCTGTCGCGTTGCCCCGCAGCTCCGTATGCGTACGCGAGATACGCGGTCACGAAGGGCGGCGCGTCCATCGTCGTCGCCTTTTTCAGAAGCGGGATCGCATCGCGGGGCTTCCCCGCCTCGAGATCGGCCCATCCCTGAATCATGACGGGAAAGAAGTACGTGGGATCGAGCTCCGCCGCTTTTCTGCCCAACTCGTTGGCCGCGTCGAAGTTTTTCTGGAAGAGGTACGCCATGGTGGCGTCAACCAGCACCTGCGGGGAGAGCGGATCCAGTTCCGCGGCGCGCTTGCCTTCCGCGATGGCCTCGTCGTACCGCCCCGTGAACGCCAGCGCCATCCCGAACTGGTCGTGCGCGAACGCGTAATTCGGGTTCAATGCGATCGCCCGCCGGAATTCGCGCTCGCACGCGTCCCAATCGAAATCATAGAAAAGCTTGAACACGGCGAGTGACGTATGCGCTTCAACCGAGTTGCTGTCCAACTGCACGGCCTTCTCGGCGGCGGCTCTTGCTTTCGGCTTTGCAGCAGACGCGGTGATGAAACCCTCGTTGTAGCCGGCCCACAGGTATGCGTCCGACAGTCCAGCATACCCTGGAGCGAAGGACGGATTCAGCGTGACGGCCTCTTCGAACTTCGCAATTGCCTTCTGCAGATTCTCGTCACTCGGACGGTTGAAGAAGTAGCGGCCCTTGAGATACGCGTCGTGGCCTTCGGGATTCACCGTCTGCGTGGTGGCCAGCCGCGCCTGCTCACTCTCCGTGAGCCGCACATTTATCTCGCGCGCGATCGCCGACGCGAGATCGGCTTGCAACGCGAGCACGTCGCTCGAGTTGCGCTCGAAGCTCTTGGCCCAGAGGTGTTTGTCCGCGCGCGCGTCGATCAACTGCGCCGTGATGCGCACCTTGTCGCCCGAACGCAATACCGATCCCTCCACCACCGCATCGACGCCGAGCGTCTTCGCGATCTCGGGCGTGGGCGGGCGCTTCCTGCCCTGGAATTGCATCGCCGATCCGCGCGACGTGACTCGGAGTTGGCTGATTGTCGCGAGCGCCGCGGTCAGCTCATCGGTCATCCCCTCGGCGAAGTAGTCCTGCGTCGAGTCGCCCGAGTAGTTGTCGAGCGGGAGCACGGCGATCGACCGGATTGCCGACGGCGTGCTGTTGCCGAGCGCTTCGGCGGAGGACCTCGCGCTCCTGTTCCGCGTGAGCGCGTACGCGTCGAGAGCACCCGCGATTACGACGACGCCGATCACGCCGGCCGCGATCGCGCGCGTGCGGATCGCAGCGGGCGTCGCGCGAGTTTCTCTGGCCCCGGTGCCGCGTGTCGCCGTCGCAGATGCCTCCAGGGCACTCGCGAATTCACGCGTGCTCGAGAACCGGTCCGTCGGCTCCTTCGCGAGCGCGCGCATCACCGCGTCATCGAGTGACGCCGATACCACGTCGCGCACCACGCGCAATGACGTCGGGCGTTCCGTCATCAGCTTCGCGATGATCGCGCGTTGCGAGGGACCGGTGAAGGGCGGTTCCCCGGCGAGCATCTCGTACGTGACTGCGCCCAGGGAGTAGATGTCGGTGCGCGCGTCGAGATCGCGCTCGCCCGCCGCCTGCTCGGGACTCATGTACTGCGGCGTGCCGAGCGACAGGCCGGTTTGCGTCATCCGCGCACCGCGGGCTTCCTGCGCGGCGAGCGCGATCCCGAAGTCGGCCACCAGCGCGCGCCCGTCGTGCAGCAAGATGTTCTCGGGTTTGATGTCCCGATGGATGACGTTGCGGCGGTGGGCGTAGTCGAGCGCGCCGGCCACCTCCGTCGCTATTCGGACTGCGTCGGTAATGGGGAGCTGCTTTTCGCGAGCGAGCCGGTTCCGCAGCGATTCGCCCTCGATGAAGGGCATGACATAGAACAGGAAACCGTCGGCCTCGCCGGAGTCGAAGAGCGGCAGGATGTGCGGATGCTGCAGATTGGCGGTGGTCTTGATCTCGCTGAGGAAACGCTCGGCGCCGATGACCGCCGCGAGCTCGGGGCGCAGCACCTTGATCGCGACATCGCGATCATGCTTGAGGTCGTGGGCGAGATAGACCGTCGCCATCCCGCCCGCGCCAAGCTCGCGCTCGATGCGATAGCGGTCGGCGAGACTTGCACTCAATGAAGCGGTCAGCTGGCGGAGCTCGGTGAGCCAGTTCGGAATCACTACCAGGTTGTGCCGGAGGATTCGGATTCGATCATCAGGAACCGCATCCCGTCGCGGGAGACGCAGGAGTCCCACTCGTAATGCCCATCGTTTTGAATTGCACGATTCAGTTCCGTTGAAAGGCGTGTCTAACGATTACGCAGCACGATGTCATACGCTCAGCTCGCGCACAATCGCGCGGTTGGATAGACGTCTAAATACTCGATATGAGGCTGCTGAGACGTTAACGACCAGCGGCGAAGAATATCCCTCCTCGAACCTCACCCTGTTCCACCAATTACACGAAACATGGCCGCCGTCAGGGGCGCGCTCAGCTCGGTCGTGACCCTTCGGATCATTTTAAGTAACGCGGCATGCAGTTCCGGCAGGCTGAGTGAAGGCCTGCGCCGCTGCTCGCAAGCTGACGTTGAACTGCTTCACCGGAAGATTAGCGGGACACGTGACACTCCAGACTAGTGTATCTATCGGGCGACAGTGCCACACGACTCCAAGTTCGTCGTCGGACACGTCCATTACCTCCGGCAATTCCGACGAATTCGGAACACCATTGGTGCGCTCATTCCCGTCGCCTCTCCACTGTCCAGCGTCATGTGCACCAATGGGCCTGTAGTGCTCCCCGGTTGGCGAGA
>PLMM01000227.1 GCA_003142495.1 Gemmatimonadota bacterium
GTGGCTACTCTCCACGAACACGGCATGGGATTGATACTCGACATCGTGCCCAACCACATGGGCGTCGGCGCCGACAATCCATTCTGGGACGATCTCTTTGCGAACGGTCCCGCGTCGCGCTACGTGGGCTGGTTCGACATCGACTGGAACGCCCCCGCGCGCGGCCTCAAAGGTCGCGTCCTCATCCCCATACTCGGCGCCGAGCTCGCGGTGGCGATAAAACAGCGCGACTTCACGATCGCGTTGGATGGCGGCCGCCTTCGACTCCACTATTTCGAGCACTCCTTCCCGCTCGACCCGACGACGATTCCCGTGGTGCTCGAGCTCGCGATCGACGACGTGCCCGCAAATGTGAAGATGGAAGATGCGGCGGAGCTCGCGGCGATTCGCGACGCGCTCGCCGCCCTTCCCCCGCGCCTCACCTCCCGCCCCGTGCTCGTGGAGCGCCGGCAGCGGGAGGCGCCCGAGCTGCTGCGCCGCCTCGAAGCGCTCGCTACGCGCTCAGCCGGCATTCACGAGGCGCTCGAAAACGCCGCGCGCGACTTCACCGCTGGCGACGGCGGGGAGGCGCGGCTAGCGGCGCTGCTCGACGCGCAGGTCTACGCCCTCGTCTTCTGGCGCCGCGCCGCGCACGAGATCAACTACCGCCGCTTCTTCGACATCAACGAGCTCGTCGCGCTGCGCATGGAAGACCCCGCCGTCTTCGGCGCGACGCACCGCCGCATCATCCAGTGGGTGAAGGACGGACAGCTCGATGGTTTACGAATAGATCACGTCGACGGACTCAGAGATCCGCGCGACTACTTCAATCGCCTCAATGCCGCGATCCAGCAGGTGAGCCCCGGCGAAACGATTTCGATTTTCGTCGAGAAGATTCTCTCGGGGCGCGAGCGGCTGCGCACCGAGTGGCCGGTTGCGGGCACCACCGGCTACGAGTTCCTCGCGCAGCTCGACGCGATCTTCATCGATCCCGCAGGTCGCAGCGAGATCGAAAAAACGTACCGGAATTTTCTCGGCATTCGCCGCCCGGAGATCGACTTCCACGAGGTCGCGACGCGCGGCAAGGCGTTCATCCTGCGCGGCGCGCTCGCGTCCGACGTGCAGCGACTCGCGCGGCTCCTCGCGCCGATCGCGCGACGCACCGCGCGCACCGCGTCGCTCACGCGCGCGCAGCTCTCCGAAGGGATCGTGCAGCTGATCGCGCGGCTTCCGGTGTATCGCACGTACATCGAGGCGGGCGCGCTCGCGCTGCACGATAGCGATCGCGCCGCGCTCGATCGCGCGTTCGAAGCGTCGACCGCGCTGGCGCTGGTCCGCGCGCCCCTTCTCGCGCTCCTCACCGACATCTTCCTCGGCGATCCCTCATCGCTCAGCGAGGAGCAGAGAGCCGAGCGTGATGCGTTCGTGCTCCGCTTCCAGCAGGTGAGCGGCCCGGCAACGGCGAAGGGAATCGAGGACACCGCGCTCTATCGTTATTCGCCGCTCCTCTCGCTCAATGAGGTCGGCGCGGATCCCGCCGCTTCCCTTCATGACTCTGTGGGCTATCTCCACGACGCGAACATCGAGCGGAGCACTCGCTGGCCCGGAACGATGCTCGCCACGAGCACGCACGATACCAAGCGGAGCGCGGATGTGCGCGCGCGCCTCGACGTGCTCTCCGAGATCCCGCGTGAGTGGGCGGAGCAGCTCTCGGCGTGGGCGCGCGCGCACCGCGCTCTGAAGGCGCGCGTGCGCGACAAACTCGCGCCCGATGCGCACATGGAGTACGTGCTCTACCAGACGCTCGTCGGCATCTGGCCCGCGCCCGGCGCGCCCGGGGCCGAGCACGATGAGCTCCGCCGGCGACTCACGGAATTCGCGCGCAAGGCCGCGCGCGAGACGAAGGCGCGCACGTCGTGGATCGATCCCGACGACGAATATGAGCGCGCGCTCGATGACTTCATCGCCGCCCTCTTCCGCCGCCCGCACTTTCTGCGCGAGCTCGAATCGTTCGTCGCCCGCATCGCGGCGAGCGGCGCCCCCAACGCGCTCGCGCGTACCCTGCTCCACCTCACCGCTCCCGGCGTTCCCGACATCTATCAGGGCGACGAGCTCTGGAACTTCTCACTGGTCGATCCGGACAACCGGCGCGCCGTGGACTACGCGGCGAGGCAGTCGCTCCTCGGCCCACTCGAAGCTATGTCACCACTTGGTGACATTACGTATCTCACTACTCGATACAGTGTTACCGACGCCGGCCACGATTCCCTCAAGCTCCACGTCATCCACCGCGCGCTCCTCGCCCGCGCCGAGCACGCCTCCCTTTTCGCGACTGGCAGCTACGAGCCCCTCGCGGCTCACGGGCCCCTCGCCAGCAACGTCGTCGCCTTTCTCCGCCGCTCCTCTGCCCCCTCCCTCACCCTCCACGCCGCCGCCATCATCGTGGTGCCGCGCCTCACCCACTCGCTCTCGCCCGATGCTCCTCCCACCGGACAGCGCTGGAGCCACACCACCCTCATCGTCCCCGCCGCTCTCGCCT
>PLMM01000022.1 GCA_003142495.1 Gemmatimonadota bacterium
GACTGCTTCCACCGTGAGCAAGTCTAAGCCCGCGCGAAAGTGCGGGCTTTTTCTTTGGCGGGTGCCCGGACATGCCCCGGGGAGGTGGCGATTGGCGGATTCTCGGGGGGCAGTCTCCGCGCCCCGCAGTGGACGCAATTCGCCCGTTCCGGGGCAACTTTCTCAGGCGGCGAGCGGGCCAGTACCAAGTTGGCGTTGGAGGTACGAACGGCTTCGCCCCATTACGAGGGACGCGGGCCACGCTGCGGCCTGGATGACGTGGAGGCCGCGACGCTGGAATGGGTCGCCAGGTTCAACACGACCCGATCGCTCGATCCGCTCGGCTACCTTCCCCCAGCGGAGTACGAGATGCAGTTTGCCGCGCTCCAGCCGAGGATCCGGCCGACAGGCCGGCGACCTCCGCGCGAGTCGCCGGCGCAGCGCTCCGCTCCCGCACTCGCCAACTCACTCGACTCGATGAAGAGCAAAACGCTGGAAGGCTTCGGCCCGCGCCTCGCTCCGGCAGAGCCAGGGGATGACGCAAACGGAGTTGGGCCACGCGGCCGGCATCTCGCAGCGCATGGTCGCATACTACGAGTTGGAAAGTGCGCAGCCGCCGGGCGCTCTCCTCGTTGATTTCGCTCGCGCGCTCACGGAGTCGGCTGACGCATTGCTCGGCCTCACACCGACGACGGAGCGGGTCAGCCCCAAGACCGCTCGACTCCTGAAACGCCTCACGCGCCGTCTCCGAGCGCCCGCCCGCTGATCAGCGCGCCGTCCTCTCGCTCGTCCATGCCATGCTCGATACCCGCCGCCGCTCCACTCCCCCACGCGCAAAACGCAAAGCCAGTTGAGCGCCGGCACCAGCAGCAGCTAATCGAAAAAGCCCGACCAGATTTTCTTGGACGGGCCCTTCGGTTGTGAGAATGGTCAACTCAGCGCCGTGACGCTCCTAACGCTAGTGATCGGCGCTACATAGACATTCTTCTTATCGTACGGTTTTCCTCGTACGGTGTGGCGCACCTGAATTACGTCAAAAGTTATATCCTGGTGCTCCAACGGATCGACGTTTAGCAGTATCGCGTCGATCACCTCACCATCGTCGAACTCAAGTGTCACCGAGTGTGACTTGTGTTGGAGAAGTTGGTCTACCATGTCCACCATGATTTTGTCCCGCTGGGGTTAACGGTCACATGTGTATTCCCGCCGGCCGCGTTTTCCAAGTTTGCGTGAGGAGTCGGCGTTCCCGCGTCTGTATGAACGGTGCGTCCCATGTTTCCTGTGGCATCATTTCTCATCCCAACTTGGCGGCCGGAGCCTCGATCTACCATCGGACGCGATCCTTTCCCTGCGAAGGTTTCCGCAGCTGCATTCGCCTCGGCCTCACTTGCAACCTTGGCCTCAGCAAAACCGACCGCGCGTCCAGCTTTCGATACAGCCCTTAACATTCTTGCCGCGGATCCAACTCCAGCGGTCACGGCACCAACACCCGCACCGATCACGGTCGCCTTTGCAACACCTTCGCTGAGTGGCGTTCCGCTGAGAGCATTCTCCGCCATCTGCTGTCCGGCGCCAAGTATGCCTCCTTCGATGGCGCCTTCGAGTGCCGCTCCGGCCACAACGAGACAGATGGGACATAACCCAAACGGATCCGAGTAGTTCACCGGATCGCCATTCGCAAACCCATACGCATTGAGCCCGCCGGCGAGGCCGATCGGATCTTCTTGCGTAAACCGCCCACTACTCGGATCATAATACCGGTTCCGCATATAGACATAGCCCGACCCATCCTTATGCGTGTCGATGAGATTCCCGGACCACGCCGCTGGCCCGCCATACAGTGGATCGCTCGGTGGCGGATCCTGGTCCCATGGTGACTGCAGCTTCTCCGGCCACTCCAGTTGCGTGCAAAGCGTTCCCGCGGTGCAGTACCCCGAGATCGCGTTGCCCCGATAGTCGTACTCCGGAATGATCACCGTCGGACTCGAGTCGAGCCGGCCGATCGCGAGCGGATGATCGATCCCCGCGCCGTGCGTGTAGAACACGCGGCCTTCGAGCGAGGGGCGGGAGCGCACGCCGAAGGCATCGACTTCCATCGCGGCCGCTGCAGGTTGCTGCCATACCGATTCCACGTGCGCGTGCGCGCGAAATACGGAATCGGATGCCCGATGCCGGACGATGCGACCTCCCGCCCGCTCGCCGTATTCCAGAGCGAGCCGGCGGCGTTGTACGAGTTGATCGTCGTGTCCTTCATCGTGAACGCACGCGCCGTGGCGACGAGGGTCAGCTCGGCAGACCCCTGCGTGTCGTACAACGAGTTGGTCGTGGTGGTGCCCTGGATGTAGTTCGTGCGCGAGCGCTGGTGCCCGAGCGCGTCAGTCACCAGCGTATCATTCCACCCCGGACTCACATGCTGCGCGAGCGAGCCGACCTTCGCGTACAGGTTCGACTCACTGGCGGGCGAGCCGTCGGAGAGAAACGTTGCGGCGGTTTCCTTATTCCGTGCGTCGTAGAACAGCGAGTCCTGGATGAAGGACGACGCGAAGTTCAGGGTGCGGACGCGAAGAGAAATCGCGCGGCTACATCAGCAGCTGAGCACGACGATGGTGTACGTCACGCACGATCAGGTCGAGGCGAGGAATACGTTCGTGGTGGCGTTCATCGGGAGCCCGTCGATGAATTTGCTCGCGGGGTCGCTAGTGGAGACGACGGTGCGCGATGCCAGTGGCGCGAAGGGATTGAGCGGCGTGGAGTTTCGCGCGGCGGATGGCGCGTTCACGATGGCGCTCGGCGCGCAGTGGGGATCGCGGCTGGCATCGCGCGTGGGGCGCGCGGTGATTTTGGGAATTCGCCCGGAGGACATTCTCATCCATCCGGAGGGCAGCACGTCCGAGCCAGTGGGGACTGTGCGCGTGCGGCTCGATGTCGTGGAGCCGCTGGGGAGCGAGGCGTTTCTCTCGGCGCGCGTGGGCGCGAAGGAATACACTGCGCGCGTGCCGCCGCGGGGGCTACCGTCGGCGGGGAGTGAGGTGGAGCTGATGTTCAATGCGGAGCGGCTGCACTTCTTCGACGCGGAGAGTGGGGAGACGTTGTGGGTGGAGTGAATGCTACACTCGTCTCATTGCGAGAGCTTACGGAGCCAATTATTCGTGATTGAATCTGCCGTCTTCTTCACTCCACCAAAAACGTTTGTCGTCAAAGTGCGGTGTCCCGATGGTAGCACAAATCGAAATTCCCGTTCATGGAGTCGACCGAACTAAACATTGTCCCAAAAGCGACGCCAACGATCACGAAGTAGGTCACCGGCGTTCAGACCGTCGGTCTATCTCTTTCCACGCCTCCGCGTCGTTGTTGGTAAACAAGTACCCAGTAGAACTTTGTCTGAAAAATCTCATTTCACCCGACACGAAGGGTGACCATCTGGGTCCTATGCTTTTTGTCGGTTCCAGGACGAGTAGAGAGTCGTGATGCGACTTTGCCACTTGAGCCGCGAAGCCAAGCATCTCCCTCAGCTCGCTATCGGAATCCTGTGGTGTTCCTGCTTCTTCGGTGTAATAAGATACGACCAGCGCCGTACTGTTTCGAATTGTAGCGTCCTCAAGAATCTGACCTAACTGCCTGTCATGCATCACTGACAGCAATGCTACGTGTCGGCCCGAAGCAAGTGTAATCATACGGTATCCGCGCTGGTTCGCAGCGATGATCGCCGCGGCTGCGGCTATCACCGATGCTATCGCCGATGCGGTTCTCGCAATACTCACGCGTTCCTGTTCACGACAAATAATCGACAATGACTACAAGAAGAACTAACATAAAAATGTGCCACACCCAAAACCACGCCAATAGCGGACGCCCCCCACGTGAATAATTTGCCCACGATAGGTAATTGACGGGAGGCAGTTTCGACTCACCATCGTACCCATCTTGTTCTGGCTTCAAGTCGATTCTATACGCTCTTAATCTTGAGAACATTATGAGTCCGACCAGCGTGGACACGAAGAACGCCCCCACGCTTAGTAATGCTGTCACGGATAGCTCCGCTAATTGGGTCACACCAAAATTAACGTTATTGGCAACCCGTGCCGATTTTCGCGCATTCATAGGACTGATCGTGCTTATGGCTTTTTTGAACGAGGGTATAGCCCCAGACCTCAGCGTGAGCGCTGGCCGGTATGAGACCTGCGGTTACGCTTCCAGTTATTGTGGTACCGGCCTTGTTCTGAGCTCCACACAATCCGAACACCAGCGCGCCGCCGCATAGTCCGATGTCTTCTTTTCCGCCAAACGCGTCCTGATTCGTCGATCCCCCACGCTCGACGCCGGCTGAAATTTCTACTGAGCCGGGGCCGACAGCGATATGCTCATAAGTTCCTTCTTCATTGTCATCGTGCCAGTGCCCTGCGGACACCGTCGCCCCGCCGCCGGTAAACAGATTGCCAACTGCTCCTGTAAAGTGGACTTTTCCTCCGCTGGGTTTCGCCGGAGCACTACACGATTCGGCATTGGCTTGCGTCCTGTTCGCTTTGCTCTGTTTATCCGATTCCCCTGCGCAAAGTCCCAGTGGATCCGAATAATTAACTGGATCCCCTCCCGCAAATCCATACGCGTTCAATCCCCCCGCCAGCCCAATGGGATCTTCCTGCGTGAACCGTCCACTACCCGGATCATAGTAGCGATTCCGCTTGTAAACGAGTCCCGATCCATCCGTATGCGTGTCTACGAGATTCCCTTTCCACGTCGTCGGCCCTGACGCGCCATCACCAGGAGGCGGAATCTGGTCCCAGGGTGATGCCGCCTCCTGCGGCCACTGATACTCCGTGCACAGCGTCGTGCCGCTGCAGTAGCCCGCGATCGCGTTCCCGCGCCAGTCGCTGACCGGGACGATGTACCCAGCCGACGCATCCATCCGGCCGATCGAGAGGGGATGATCGAGTCCCCCGCCGTGCGTGTAGAACACGCGTCCTTCCAGCGCTGGGCGCACGCCACCGCCGCCGTCCCCTTCCATCCGCGTGGTCGTTGCCCCGTCGCCGCCGTCCGCGCGAATCTCCCACAGCACTTGATCGCCGTCCCACACCGTCCGCTCGACGATGCTGAAGCAGCCTGAGATCGCGTCCATCTTGTTGCAAATGCCAATGTCCGGCCGTATGAGTCGCCGCCAGATCCGTCGACCGAGCGCATCGTAGCGATACTCTTCCCGCTCGAAGTACGTCTGCGGCCCATACGCGCCAACGGCGTCGACCGTATCGAACTGCGTCTCGCTCGCCATCAGTTTGTCGTTCGCGCCGTAGCGGTCCTTGATCCGCTGCCGCGCGAAGAAGGGATACGGATGGCCCGGGAGCGCCTGCGTCGCGACCTCGCGACGGACGGTGACGTTGAAGAGCGCGCCCCCGCCGTTGTAGCTGTTATCCGTCGTGTCCTTGAGATTTGCTGGGTGCGCCGTCACGACGCGCACGAGTGACGCCTGCCCATAGCTGTCGTAAAACGAGCTCGTCGTCGTCGTACCCTGCACCGGCGAGTAGCGTGACTGCTCTCGCCCGAGGGCGTCGGTCGTGATGACATCGTTCCACGCCGGCGCAATATCCTTGATCGCAGCGCCGAGTTTGTTATAGGTATTCCCTTCGTCGCCCCCTGTCCCGTCGACGTAGCTGAAGCTCGCCGAGACGCGCTTGCTGCGGGCATCATAGGTCATGGTATCGAACGCGACGCTCGTGGCGCCCAGCATCTCGTGGCGACTCAGCGTGCGGCTCTCGTTGTCGTACGTGCGCGACTCGATCAACGGCGTCGCGGCGCCCGCGAGGAGCGTGTCACTCGCCATGCGGAGCGCGGCGTCGTAGCCGAAGGCGAATCGATTGCCGTATGGATCGCGCACGGACTTGAGCAGTCCCGTCGTAGCATCATACGCGTAGCCGACGCTGTCCGTGCCTGTGACGGCCAGTGTTGCCGGATGCTTCATCCAGAGGCGGCGGCCCTCGAGATCGTAGCCGTAGCGGACGCCATACACGTGCGAATAGGCGGTCGAGGCCGAGTCGCTCTCGCGCACCCGTTCGGTGTCCGCCGCGAGCGTGCCATTGAGATTGTACGCGCGCGCGATCTTCGCAAACACGTTGTTCGCGGTCGTCGTGTTCCCCGCGATGTCGTACGTATATGTCAGCGTATCGGCAAGGAAGCTCGACCCGTACGTATACGTGTGTAAGCCGCCCGTGCCCCAGGAGGGAACCACGCGCTGGACCGGCCGGTTGAGCGCATCGTAAGTCGTCGCATTCGCCGTGTAGCCACGGGGCGTCCAGGAGACGACATTGCCCGCGGGATCGTATGTAAACAGCGAATACCCTGATGCCGAGCCGTCGGGATATTCCCGCCGCTTCCGATTTGCGTTGTCATAGATGAATGAATGCCTGACCCATCCGATTGAATTGATGTCCGGCGACACCATCACCGAGTCGAGCACCATGTTGCCCTCGGCGTCGTATTTTCTGCCGTGCAACACCGTCGAGAGATCGCTCTGAGGAAAGCTGTACGACTGATCGAACACGACCTCATCCGACACGTCGTACGTCGTCTTCGACATCGCCCACGTCGTGTCGCCCATGTCGATCGCCGACTTGACGAGCGTATCGCGGCCCAGCGAGTCCAGATAGTAGCGCGTCGGGATGTTCGTCGGCGTCTTCACCGAGTCGAGGTTGCCGGCGGCGTCGTACCACATGCGCTCGATCCCTGTGATGAGCGGCTCCTGCACCGTATCGACGAGATGTCGCGTGCCCTCATAGTGGAAAGTGACGCGACGGGTCGTGACGGCCGAATCGGCATCAGGCTGCTGCCACTGCTTGTTGCCGTAGGTCAAGTCGTAACTCGCGAGACTGACCTCTCCCAGCGGGGCCGTGACTTTCTTGACGAAGTCCCAGGTCTGATCCCAGACGTAGCTCGTCGTCGCGCACGTGCCCGAGATGCACGTGCCCGAATCCGTGGACGTCGCAATGTTACCGTGACCGTCATAGGTCGCGAGGAGCACGCGCCCATTGGGCGCCTGCATGCGCGTCACGAGCGCCGGATAGGTCGCGTTGCCGCGTGAGAGCTTGGTATCCTGCCCGAGCGCATTGCGGATACGCTGCGGCTCCTGGAATTGATCGAGCCAGAAGAGCGTGGTGTCGCCGACGTCTGTGCGCGGACCATCGATCAGGCCATAGGTGAGCGCCGTATCCACCGATGATGGCGCCCAGCCGACGGATTCGTACGGCCGGAAGTTGGTGACGATCGGCAAGCCGGTGGTGTCCATCCCGATGCTGTCGCGCACGAGCATCTTCGCAGCATTGTAGGCGAAGGTGCCGACGACCCCGTTCCGATCGGTTCGTGAGGTAATGCGGTTCGTGTCGCCGAGCGTGTAGCCGAAGCCCACGACGGTGCTGTCCGGCTCCTTGATCGCGGTGATGCGACCGCCGGAGGTCGTGACAGCCGTGAGCCGCGTGCGCGACGGCAGTCGGGGCGCCGAAACGCTTTGTAGGCGATTGGGAGACGCACCATCGTACGCGAAGATGTAACGCTTTCCCAGTGGCGTTGGCGGGACCTGCAGCGAATCGAGTCGCTGGCCGGTATAAAAGAAGGTCGTCGTATCCTTGAGACGATTGATCGTCTTGACGTGCCGGCCGGTCGCATCGAACAGCACGGTAAGCCCGTGCGGCAGGATGTGATGGTAATATGTGCCGTCAAAGGTGAGGCTGTCCGGACTATCGAGCTTGCCGTCGGTCCACGCGGTGCTCACCCCTGCAATGTTCGTGAAGTGGCGACTGCTGCCATCGCCGCCGATCCAGAGCTTGCTCCCATCCGAGGCAATCGTATAGAGCTTCTCCAATCCGGCGAGCCACCAACCGGCGCCGAAGTTCGAGCTTGCCCGGTTGACGATCACCAGCGATCCGGGCGTCGTGCTGCTCGTATAGCGGGTGGCGCTGTACCAGCTCGACGCCTGCGCGATCCACGGATAGTGGCCAGACGAATCGTTGATCGCGTCGAAGCCGAGCACGACGCGACGGGTCGAGGCGTAGCCCCAGTCGATACCCGTCCACTTTCCACTCGCACGCACTGCGGAGTTGATCGTGAGCGTCACGGTGACACTGTCTGGCACTGGCATCCCTGTTGGAAGCGTGACATCGAGTGGCACGACCGCTTCGGGGTGGGCGAACGCAGAGTTGTAGATGAGGGTCGGCGTCCGACTCTTGTTCATCGAGCGGATCGACGGCAGCGCGTGTGCGAGGCGCAGCGTGCCACACTCACTCGCGGCTCCATGGCCAGCGGCGACGGTGAGGCAGAGCCCGCGCTCGACGTTCACCAGCGAGCCCGGAGGGGAGGTGACCATGGTCGTGGGTGTCACGGCGGTCGTGTTGTAGCTCCCTACATCGGTGGCCGTCGGAATCGAGATGTGCACGCCGGTCAGCGTCACGGTGCCTGTGCTGCTCAGCGCTTCCGACTTGTATCCAACTGTGATCGGGACCGTCGCGCCCGCGGTGATCGACTGCGACGCAGTAGACGGCACGCACGCAGTGTCAGCACCGCCGCAGGTGCCTTGAAAGGTGTATGTCGCCGCGATCGGGCCGGTGTTCGTCGCGGTGAAGAAAGCAGTATTGTGCGCATTCAATGCAGCTTTGAGCGCGATATTGTCGGGGGTGATGACGATTCCAGGGATGCTCGCGATCACGCTGTCGGAGCCCGAGTCCGTCA
>PLMM01000396.1:0-545 GCA_003142495.1 Gemmatimonadota bacterium
CACGACTTCAACAATCTGCTCACGGTGATCGGAGCCCACAGCGCCTTCCTGCTGGAGTCACTGCAGTCGGACGATGCGCTGCGAGAAGATGCGGAGGCGATTCAGCAGGCGGGCATTCGGGCGGCGGGGCTCACGCGCCAACTGCTCGCGTTCAGTCGCAAGCAAATTCTCAAGCCGACGGTGCTCGACCTCAACGTGATCGTCGAGGACACGAAGAAGTTGCTCGCGCGGCTTCTCGGCGAGGACATTCAGATCGTCACCGAGCTCGCGCCCTCGGTCGTCTCGGTGGTCGCCGATCCGAGCCAGCTCTCGCAGGTGCTCATGAATCTCGCCGTCAACGCACGCGACGCGATGCCTGGCGGCGGCGTCCTCACGATCCGAACGTGTCTCATCACGATCAATGCCTCGGAGGGCGGTGAGCTCGTGCACGCCGTGGTGGGCGACTACGCGCTGCTCGAGGTCTCGGATACGGGGATCGGCATGGATGCGTGCGTGCGCGCGCGCCTGTTCGAGCCGTTCTTCACAACCAAGGAGCCCGGACAGGG
>PLMM01000396.1:641-10202 GCA_003142495.1 Gemmatimonadota bacterium
GGAGCTACGCGCCGCAGAGAACGCAGCGGTGCGCGGTGTCGAGACTGTCCTGCTCGTCGAGGACGAGCGGCAAGTGCGCGAGATCGCCAGTCGCATTCTCAAGCGACACGGCTACGTCGTGCTCCTCGCGGCGAGCGGCGCCGAGGCCCTCGCGCTGTCGGCGGCATACGCGTCGACGATTGACCTCGTCATCTCCGATGCCGTGATGCCCGGGATGACCGGCGCCGAGGTGGTGCAGCGACTGCAGGAGCAGCGGCCGGGGCTCAAGGCACTCTTCATGTCGGGCTACACGGACGACGAGATCCTGCGTCGCGGCATCGTGTCGTCGACGGCCGCCTTCATTCAGAAGCCGTTCACGCTCGCGGACTTCGCGCGGGCGGCGCGCGAGGCCCTGGACGGCTGACGGCGTGCTCGGCGGGAATCGGGAAACTCGCGGGCGTCTCGCGCGTTGACCCGTCATGTCCACCGACTTGGCAATATCCGCGGCCGAGCCTACGTCACTTCGCGTGAGCGTGCTCGATCAAACGCCCGTCGCCGAGGGAACCACCGGCGCCGCCGCGCTTCGCAATACGATCGATCTCGCGCGCCTCACCGAGTCTCTCGGCTTTCATCGCTACTGGGTGGCGGAGCATCACGGCAGCCCGATGCTCGCGGGCCCGTCGCCCGAGGTGCTCATCTCGGCGATCGCATCGGTAACGTCGCGGATGCGCATCGGTAGCGGCGGCGTGATGCTCCCGCACTACAGCGCACTCAAGGTCGCCGAGAATTTTAGCGTGCTTGCGGGGCTCTTCGGCGATCGCATCGATCTCGGACTCGGCCGCGCCGCGGGGACGGACCCGGAGACGGCGTTCGCGTTGCAGCGCGACCGTCGCAAGCGCTCGCCCGACGACTTTCCGCAGCAGCTCGAGGAGCTACTCGGCTATCTCTACGACCGGCTGCCGCGCGAGCATCCGTTCCGCAGACTCACCGCGCTTCCCGGAATGCCGGAGCGCCCCGAGCCGTGGCTGCTCGGCTCGTCGCACCAGAGCGCGATGTGGGCCGCCGAGCTCGGGCTTCCATATGCGTTTGCGGACTTCATCAATCCGGCTGGCGCCGAGATCGCTGCGCTCTATCGCGATCAGTTCGCACCGTCGGCGGAGCTCGCGGCGCCACGTGTGATGGTGGCGGTGTCCGCGATCGCTGCAAGTACGAGCGACGAGGCGCAGCGACTCGCATCGAGCATGCGCATGGCGATCACGATGCTGCGCGCGGGCTCATCGATCGCGATACCGACCGTCGAGACGGCGCTCGACTTCCTCGAGCGCTATGAATCGCCGCAGACGATGCCGATGGGGCGGCGCGCGGTGATCGGAGCTCCGGATGCGGTGCGAAGCGGGCTGGAGGCTGTGGCGCGCGAGTACGGTGCCGACGAGGTGATGGTGGTGACGATCACGCACGATCACGAGGCGCGGCGTCACTCGTACGAGCTGATCGCGGAGGCGTTCGAGCTCGGCCTACCGATCGATTCGCAATATCATCGATCGGTTAACTCATAGTAGCTCTCGATCGCCCACGCGATCACGCGGTCGGTGTAGAGCACGCGATGCGCGTCCGTAGCGTCGTCGAGCGCGATCTCTCGCACGAGCGCCTTGAGCGCGCGCACCACCTTCTCCGGCGGGCAGCGATGCACGCGCGCATTCACCGCGCATGCGCGCACCGCGTCGCGCAGCACGCGCGGATCGTGACGAGTCGATTTTCGCGCCGCGCGCAGCGCGTCGGCGATGGCGGCTAGCTCCGCGCGAAAGCCCGCGGACTCCTCGTACTGCTCGGCCACCGGTTCTGTCATCGCCGCCGCGTGCCGGCGTCCACCCGGCTCATTTGTGCTGGCGCTTCCCCGTATCGGTCATCTTCACGCCACTGCCCGTGTCCTCACCGAGCGGCACCGCCGTCGCTGGCGGCGGCACTTGCGGGTTGAACAGCCGGCTCAGATCCGTCGCGTCGGCAAGCGCGCGTGCCGTCTCCATCAGCTTCCTCGACTCGGCACTGTCGCCGCGCTGCGCCGCGATGTCAGCGAGATCAACGGCCGAGGTGATGTAGATGTAGGGAATGCCGACCGATGCCTTGTCGACCCACAGCCCGCGCTTGATCACTGCCTGCGGCCCGAGGAAATCGTTGTGCCACAGGTCGTGCGTGCGCGTGACGTCGACGAAGCCCTCGCCCTGCAGCAGCACGGTGTCCTTGCCTGGAACCGGCGGATTCGGAAGGAGCTTGCGCGCAAGCCCCTGCGTCAGCAGGTACTGCCCGAGCCCGAGCACATCTTGCGGATAGCCGCCCGCGGTGCGGCTGAAGTAGATCGGGCGATTCGGATAGTCATCCTTGATCATCAGCAGCACGACAATGTCCGCCTTCGCGAGCACCTGCGGCTTGATCGTCGCCTCGATCGAACCCTTCTTGAACAGTTCCGCCTGGCGAACCTCCTGATACTCCGGGATGCTGTCCGCCTGCGCTGTCGTCATGTGGAGCGGCGGCCCCTTCGGCATCGGCCACTCCTTGCCGCGATACACCGCGGGTCCCTTCGCCGCATCGTACGGATACACGGGGCGACGCACGAGCTGGCGCACGTACCAATCGGTGTTGAGCAGCGATGTGCACAGCACGAGCACGTCCTTGCGAACCCCTTCCACTTCCTGCGCGTACCAGAGCGGGAAGGTGTCGTTGTCGCCGGCCGTGATCAGCACACCGTACGGCTCGACGGAATCCAGCAGATCATGTGCGAACGCGAAGGTGTCCGTCTGTCCTGCGCGCGAGGCCGCCTTCCAGTTCGTGAACAGCGGAATGAGCGCCAGCGCGAGGAACCACGACGAGTAGATCCACGACTGCCGGCGCGGCACCTCGATCGTCTCGCGCCCGATCTTCACCTCCTCATTGCCGAAGAGCGACGCGAACCCTTCCCAGATGTAGACCATGCCGAGCGCGGTCCACACCCCCCACGCGGAGAACGCGACGATGAAGAAGTAGTCGCGGTCGCGAACCTCACAGTTGATGTCCGGCGGATTGCCGAGCGCCGCGCACTGCGAGTGCCCGTACTTGAAGTTGAGATAGTAGATGAGCACGAGGGTGAGCGTCAGCATGAACGTTCCGAGATACCAGAACGACTTGCGATCGCGCTTGAAGTGCACCCACCCGCCCATGAGGCCGAGGAGCATGTACGCGGACGCGAGAATCCGCTGGAGAGTCGGCCAGTGATCCTTCGCATCCCGCAGCCACTGCCAGCGGAAGTACAGCCAGAACATGCCGAGCTGCCCGTCGAAGAAGGGCGCCTGGCGATCGGTGAGCGCCGGCTTGCCGTATTGACCGCGATTGAAGTTGTACCAGAAAGACGTCCACGTCGTGGGCTCGCCTTCGTTGATCGCAGGGAAGTGCGCGGCGCGAATCGGCTGCGTGAGGAACGGCGTCATGCCGAGCAGCAGTGCGCCAACGCTCGCCACGACCAACTTCCAGCGCAGCAGCGTGTGCGGCCGGCGCACCAGCACCGCAACGACCACCGCCGGCCCCGCGAGAAAGCCCATCATGTGATTCGCGTAGCCGAGGCCGAGCAGGTACGCGATCACGACGAGCAGTCGATCGGCATCCGGACCGTCGGGATCGTCCGACCACCGCACCGTGAGCCACGAGATGATCGCGAGCCCCATCAGCGACACCGTGTACACCTTCTCGTTCACCACCGACTGATTCCACACGGTGAACGCAGTCGCACCGATGACCGCCGCGAGCACGCCGCCCACGATCCGCTGCCAGCGCTCCACGAGCCAGCCCACCAGGATCCGCTCGGTGACCAAGAACCACATCCCCGCCGACACCGCGCTCGTGAGCGCCGCGAGAATGTTTATCTTCGTCGCGACGTTGAGCGGGCCGAGCGGCAGGATCGCGAAGAGACGTCCGATGAGCACGAACAGCGGATTGCCCGGCGGATGCGGAATGCCGAGCACGTACGCCGCGGAGATGTACTCGCTGGTGTCCCACATCGCCGTCGAGGGCGCGAGCGTCGCGCAGTAGAGCGCGAACACGGCAAGCGAGGTGATCGTCGCGGCCAGGTAGGACGGACGGTAGTCGAGATCGGTGCTCTTCGGTGGCATAGGCTCGGGTTTGGAAGCGCGCGAGTGCCGGCGCTGCGGCCGGCCCGGATCAGCAATGCAAGATGGTCCGCTCGCCGGAATCAGGCAACGAGTGCGCTAGTGGCGGAAGAGTCGTGAGCCCGTGAAGACCATCGCGATCTCGCGCTCGTTCGCCGCCTCGATCACCTCGGCGTCGCGCACCGACCCGCCCGGCTGGATGATCGCCGTCACCCCCGCCTCGGCCGCATGGTCGACGCCGTCGCGGAAGGGGAAGAATGCATCGGAGCCGAGCACCGAGCCCGCGGGATCGAAGCCGGTGCTCCGCGCCTTGTGCACGGCGAGGAAGCTCGCGTCGACGCGCGACATCTGCCCGGCGCCTATTCCGATCGTCGCGCCGCCGCGCGCGAGCACGATCGCGTTCGACTTGACGCTCGCCACCGCGCGCCATGCGAACAGCAGATCGTCGCGCTCGGCGTTGGTTGGTGCGCGCTTCGTCACCACGTTCCAGCTCTGCAAACTGTGATCGATCGAGGGACGGTCCTGCACGAGCACGCCGCCGCGCACGCGCTTGAAGTCGAGCGCGCCGGCGGGCCACGACGCTTTGCCCTCGAGCACGCGCAAATTTTTCTTCCGGCCGAGAATTTCGATCGCGGCAGGAGTGAACGACGGCGCCACGAGGCACTCGACGAAGAGGCTCGAGATGACATCGGCGAGCTTCTCGTCCACCGGCACGTTGAAGGAGATCACGCTGCCGAACGCCGACTGGGGGTCGCACGCGAGCGCCTTCTGATACGCCTCGAGCGCGGTGGGCGCTATCGCGAGGCCGCACGGCGACGTGTGCTTCACGATGGCGCAGCAGGGCGCGCCGTCGCCGAGTGTGTCGCTCGCGAGGAGCGCGCCCTCGAGATCGAGGAGATTGTTGAAGCTCAGCTCCTTCCCGCCGTGCTGCACGAGCGACGCGAGCCCGGCGCCGCGATGCTCGACGTAGAACGCGGCTTCCTGTCCGGGATTTTCGCCGTAGCGCAGCGACTGCGCGCGCTCGAAGGAGAGCGGCACCGTCTCGGGAAAGCGCTCGTCGCGCTGCTTCGCAAACCACCCCGCGATCGCCGCGTCGTACGACGCCGTGTGCGCGTACGTCTTCTCGGCCAGCAGCTGCCGCAGGTCGAGATCGTCGGCGCCGGCCTCGAGCGCCGCGAGCACCTTCTCGTAATCCGTCGGATCGACGATCACGTACACCGACGCGAAGTTTTTCGCGGCGGAGCGAAGCATCGAGGGGCCGCCGATGTCGATGTGCTCGATCACCTCTTCGGGGCGGACGTTCGCGCGCGCGGCCGTCTCGCGGAAGGGATAGAGATTGACGGCGACGAGATCGATCGGCGTGATGTCGTGTTGTGCGAGCGCCTCCATGTGCTCTGGCATGTCGCGTCGCGCGAGGAGTCCGCCGTGCACCGCAGGGTGCAGCGTCTTCACGCGGCCGTCGAGCATCTCCGGAAAGCCGGTGATGTCGGCGACGTCCTGGGTGGCGATGCCCGCCTCGCGCAGCGCGCGCGCGGTGCCGCCGGTGGAGATGATCTCCCACCCGCGCGAAGTGAGTGTGCGCGCCAGCTCGGCAACGCCTGTCTTGTCGGAAACGGAGATGAGAGCGCGCGGCATGACGTGGGGAAGAGGACGGTCAGGCGGAGAGGGCGATGCCAATCGCGTTTCTGAGCGCGGCATCGTCGAGAGAATCGAGCACGAAGGCTGCTTCGTCCAGCTTGGGGAGATGCATGTGCGTCGCGCGACCGTTCGCGTCGAGCGCGATGCGTGACTGCGCGACGGCGAGCACGGCGGGCGGATAGAGCGCGTGCTCGACGCGCAGCACGCGCGCTGCAAGCGCCTGCACCGTGTCGCCGGAGAGAACGGGGACGGGCCACTGCGCGATGATCGCGCCGTGATCGTAGCGTTCGTCCACGAAGTGCACGGTCGCGCCGGACACGCGCGCGCCGGCCGAGATCACGGCGGCGTGTACGCGCAGGCCGTACATGCCGCGCCCACCGAAGGCAGGGAGGAGCGCCGGATGCACGTTCACGATCCGGCCGCGATACGCGTTGACGACGACCCCGGGGATGAGCCGCATGTACCCCGCGAGCACGACCAGGTCGATGCGATGAGAGCTCAGCTGCGCGAGCAGCAGCTCGCCGCCCATCGTGCCGCCATCGATGGCCTTGGC
The DNA here is from genome assembly GCA_003142495.1 of Gemmatimonadota bacterium. Taxonomy (GTDB): domain Bacteria; phylum Gemmatimonadota; class Gemmatimonadetes; order Gemmatimonadales; family Gemmatimonadaceae; genus FEN-1250. Next base: position 6,945 of record PLMM01000396.1, read on the forward strand.
GGCGATGTCACGCGAGCGCGCGAAGGCGAGCGCGCCGGCGTCCGCGTGATCGGAGAGCACGAGCGCGAGATGCGCGAGCGCGTCGCGCCCGCTGCGCGCGAGATACTCGTGCAGCGCGCGCAGATTGGAGCCGCGGCCGGATGCGAGCACCGCCAGGCGCGTGGACATGTGCTGAGTCTACCCGCCTTTTGGCGGTGCAGATAGAGGGAGCGAGGACAGGATCCGATTGACCGCCGAATCGAGGTTCGTCGAGATCGCGAAGCCGTCGCGCGCGGCAACGACATCGCCGCCGGGGGTGGTGTCGCGCGGCACGAGGATGCCGTGGCCACCGAAGAGCCTGGCCGGCTGGATGTCGCGCAGCCGGTCGCCAACGTACCACGACCTGGCGAGGTCGAGATTGTGCGCCGCGGCCGCCTCCAGGTACATCGCGGGACCGGGCTTGCGGCAGTCGCACGCCGGTGGCGCCTCGGGATTGTGCGGACAATAGTACGTCGTGAGCACCTGCGCGCTCGCGGCCGCGAGCAGTTCGTCGATGCGCACGCGCACGGACTCGTACTCCTCCACCGAGAAGAGGCCGCGCCCGATCCCCGATTGATTCGAGACCACAATGATCGGTATCCCCGCCGCGTTGATGCGCGCGATCGCAGCTGCGGCGCCTGGAATCAGTCGCACGTTGTCGGGCTTCGAAACGTGAATCGTGTCCACGTTGATCGTGCCGTCGCGATCGAGAAAGAGCGCTGGGCGGGGATCGCTCATGCGGGCGGCTTGTGCGTGGTGTCCGCCTTCGACGCCGGTGCGCCGGGCCGCGCGCCGCGTTGGGGTGGCGCGCCGTTCTTTGGCGGCGGTGGCGGCGGCGCCGGCTTGGGAACCTCGAACGACCGCACCGAGTTCGCGGCGATTCCCATGAGATTGTGAAGATCCTTCGACTCGAGCTTGTACTGCGCCCCCTGCTTGAGCGGTGCGCTCACCGTGATGAGAATGTCGGTGACCGGAATCGGCTTGCTCGGCAGCATCGCGGCCAGCGCGGCCGCGCGCCGCATCGCGTTCTTCTGGAGCGTGTCCGTCGGTACCCGATGCTGCGCGACGTACTGGCGACGGAAGGCCGTGTCGGTGCGCGCGCGTATCGAGTCGGCCTTCGCCGTCGAGTCGTTGCGCCGCCTGTCGATCTCGCGCGCCGAGAGGATCGCCTTTGTCGACACGATCGATGAATCGGCGGCGCGCACGATAATGTGCTCGCTGTCGAGTGGCTGCTTCGGGTCCACCGGCTTGTCGAATGATGCGTGGATCGTGACCGAATCGCGCACTTCCACCGTCACGACGTGCGGCCCGATCGAGTCGTGGACGAACGCCAGCAGCTCCACGCTCGCGGTGTCCTTGAGCGTGACCTGCGCGGAGTCCTGCAGCTCGTGTTGATCGCGGTCGTGATTGTTGTTGGCGTCGACCCACCCGAACAGCGTGAACGAGCCGGGCGGCATGTGCGGGATCGCGAAGTGGCCGATTGAATCCGCGCGCGCGATGTAGACGATGCTGTCGGGGTGCGAGACGGCTTCGACGATCGCGTTCGGCGCGGGATGGCCGGCGGGCCAATCGAAGACGACGCCGGAGATCGACGCGCTCGCGATCTCCGGCCCCGTCGAGAACACGAGTTGATACCCGAGCTTCTCGGCGTTGCCGCGCAGGTCGGAGATGCCGGGGAGCACGGTGACCGTATACGTCGTATTCGGCTTCCAGTCCTTGCGCCCGCGCGCCGAGATGCGCGAGCGATGCCAGCCGATGTGCGGAGCGCCGTCGCGCGGCGAGATGAGCACGAGCGCATCGAGGCTGCTCGCGCCCGCAGGGCGCTCGGTGAGCACCTCATCGTACTGAAAGTTCACTTCCTTTTGGCTGACGTTGCGCGCGTTCGTGTCGGGAGATGTGCTGAGAAGCGTGGGCGGGATCTTGTCGGGCGGGCCGCCGGGCGGGAATCCCTGCTGCGCGCACGCGACGAGCGCGCAGCAGGCGACGACAGCGCTCAGGCGCCGCACAGCGTCCTCTTCTTGCTCGCGAGCTGCTCGCGGCGAACGCTCCACTCTTTCTGCTTGTGGCGCTCCGCCTCGACGATCTCGGGCTTCGCGCGCGACACGAAGCTCTCGTTCGCGAGCCGCTGCTCGAGCGCGCCGAGCTGCTTCTCGAGGTGCGCGAGCTCTGTGCTCACGCGCGCGCACTCCTTCTCGAGATCGACGAGGCCGGCGAGCTGCACGACCACTTCGGATCCGTCGTAGAGCAGTGCGTGCGCGGCGGCGCCTTCGGGTGCGGCGCTCGAGGCGGTGACGGTGGCGCGCGCGAGCCTGCCGATCACCGCGCTCTCCTCGTCGAGCATCGCGCGCGTGACGTTGTCGCGGCTGACGACGACGGCGTCGACCATCTTGCCGGGCGTCACGTTGTACTCCGAGCGAATCTGGCGGATCGCGCTCACCGCTGCGCGCACGATCTCGAACTGCCTCCCCCCCTCGTGCGGGGAGTCGTGCTCGAAGCGCGCACGCGGCCACGCCGCGCGCGCGAGATACGCTCGAGCGGCGCGCGCGGGGAGCCGCTGCCAGAGCGCCTCGGTGACGAAGGGGACCACCGGATGCAGCAGGCGGAGCGCCTGATCGAAGACGTGCACGAGCACCGCGCGTGCGACGTCGCGATCGGGACCCTCGCCGAAGACGCGATGCTTCGCGGCCTCGACGTACCAGTCCGCGAGCTCGTTCCACACGAAGCGGCGCGCGCTCTCGACGTACTCGCTCAGCCGAAGCCCCTGCGTGAGCTCGCGCTCGCTCCACGCGCCGCTCATGCTCGGTCGCGCGGGGCCGAGCGATGCGTCCGCCTCGCGAATCGCAACGTCGAGGCGGCCGAGGATCCACTCGTCCGCACGCGTGAGCTTCTCGGCGGGGATGTCGGCAAGCGACATCACGCTGCCATCGCCCACGTTCATCAATAGAAAGCGCCCAATGTTCCAGAGCTTCGTGACGAAGTTGCGCCCCGTCGCGAACGACTGGTCGAGATTGTCGGGGTCGAGCATCACGTCGGTGCCGAGCCCCATCCCCGCGATGACGGTATAGCGCAGCGCATCGGCGCCGTAGCGCGCAACGACGTCGAGCGGGTCGATGCCGTTGCCGAGCGACTTGGACATCTTCCTGTGCTGCATGTCGCGCACGGTGCCGGTGAGATACACGGTGTGGAAGGGCGCCTCGCCGACGAAGTGGTAGCCCGCCATGATCATGCGCGCGACCCAGA
>PLMM01000107.1 GCA_003142495.1 Gemmatimonadota bacterium
CCGTCGTTGTAGAGCGTCGCGATCGCGCTCGCCATCTCGCGCTGCGCGGGACGATCCTCGTAGCGCGCGAGCATCGCGGCGATCGGACCGTCGGGGCCGAGCGCATCGGCCACAACACTCGCCTCGATCGGCACCGCGACCTTCGCCTTCGGCACCTCGACCACGACGTAGAGGTCGCTCGCATCGTTGTCGATGATGCCGAAGCCAATGCCGCCGTCGTGCAGCCGCGCAGCGACCGCGAGATCCGCATCGCTCGGCTCGAGCAGCCCCGACGGATGGTTGTGCAGCAGCATCTCGCCACGCTCGGCAACCGCCGGCAGCGCGAGCACGCTCTGCACATCGCCGCGTGCAACGACGCGCGCCGTGCGCACGACGCCGTCTTCATCGAGCGTGGCGGCGAAGCACACCTCGCGCCCGCCCGCGAGGCGGATCGCGGCGCGCATCCCCGCGGCCGCCGTCGGCGCGAGACGCGACTCCTCGCAATTATCTCGACCATCGTACGCCGACGAAGGCTCGCGAGCGGCGAGCGGGCTCACGTCTTGAGCGGCTTCTTCTTCGCCGCCGGGAAGAGGACGTTGTTCAGGATCAGGCGGTAGCCGGGCGAGTTCGGATGCAGCGAGAGATCCGTCGGCGGATTTCCGATCGCGTGCTGCGGATCTTCCGGATCGTGTCCGCCGAGGTAGGTCCAGCTGCCCTTGCCATAGTCGCCGTGAATGTACTTCACCCACGGTGCGCCCGGCTCCTCGGCGAGGATCGTCACGCCCGGCTTGAGTGTCCTTCGCATGAAACTGGTCGTGACACCATAGAAATCGGGGATCACCGAGCGATGATCCTGCACGAGCATCGAGGCGACGGGATCGAACTTCGCGCTGAAGCCGAAGAGCGTAAAGGTGCCGAGCGGTTGGCGGCGGCCGGGAACGTTCGCCTGATGGCCGTCGATGTCGCTCATTGAGCTCACGTACGGCGACGGCTCGACGTGCGCATCGCGAAAGGCGAAGGTGCGCGTCCAATCCATCTTCTCATCGGCATGCTCATCCATCGGCGTGCCGTCGGCGAAGACACTCGCGATGTCGACGTGCTGGCCAGCGATGGCGAGCTCGAGCGTTTCCGTCGCGCCGCACATCGCGAAGAGAAAGCCGCCATTCTGCACGTACTGCCGCAGATGCTCGGCGACGTCCTTCTTGAGCGCGGGGATGTTCGGAAAGCCGAGCGCGCGAGCGGTCGCGAGCTGGCGGTCCTGCTGCTCAACGAACCACGGCGCGCCGCGATACGAGATGTAGAACTTGTTGAGCTGCCCGGTGAAGTCTTCGTGGAAGAGGTGGATCCAATCGTACTTCGCGAGCTCGCCGTGCTCGACTTGATCGTCCCAGATCGGCGTGTAGGGGATGCCCGCGTACTTGAGCGCGAGCGTGACGGCATCGTCCCAAGGCGGCGAGTAGGGCGCGGTATAGATCGCGATCCTGGGCGCCTTCTCGAGCGGCACTGCGTCCATGTTGCCGTTCGCCATCACNNGTGGAGGCGGTCGCGCGCGGCGGGACCCCGGCGCACCTCGACGTCCACGCCCGCGCCCGGATGGACGAAGCGCGCGCCGTCGTCGAGCGGCTCGAACGAAACGCCGTCGAGTCCGGCGCGGCGGCGAATTTCCGGGGTGTCGGGAAGGAGAAAGGCGCCGCCTCGATAGTTGAGCAGCCACTCGGCCTTTCCGCCCGCGGAGAGTGCCGCGTACGTGAGCCCGTACGCCTTGAGATGATTGCCCTGCTCATCGTCCATCGGGATGAGCACGTGCTGCGCTCGCGCGGCGCCGGTACAGCACAGCAAAACAGCGGTGGCAGCGCTCCAGAAACGCATGCTGAAAGCTAACATCCGGCCACCCTTCAGCTCTGCGGCGCGATCCCGTTTCGCGACTGCTCCAGCTCGCGGCGCGCCTGCGGCAGGAGCGCGCTCTGCGGATAGGTGAGAATGAGATGCTCCAGGTGCTCGATCGCGGCCTGATTCTGCCCGTCGTGCCGCAGCGCGCGCGCCCAATCGAGCTCCGCTTCGGGCGCTTCGGGCGCATCGCTCGACTGGGTGACGATTGCGCTCCAGAGCGTAATCGCCTGCGCCTCGCTGTGGTGCGATGCGTAGAGGCGGGCGGCGGTGGCGAGGAGCAGTGGAGCGGCGTCGCCGAGCTCGGTGGCGGCCTTCTCGAAGCCTGCCGCGGCGTCGGCGGTGTCGCCGCGCGCGAGCGCGAGAAAGGCGCGACCGGTGACAGGGGCGGTGTCTGCGCGCGTGCGAGCGAGGAGCGCGAGCGCTGCGAGTGCCTCAGGGGAGGACTCGACCTCGGGACGCAGCGACTTGCGCGCAACAGCGAGATTGCCGTCGTAGAGCGCGAGCCATCCGAGCGCGTCCGCGTCGCCGGAATCCGAATGCGCGAGTAGCTCGCGCGCCTTCGTGATATCGCCCGCGCGAATCCATCCCCACGCGAGCACGCGATCGAGCGGCGCGCGATCCGCGGGGCGAAAATAGCGCTCGTACGCGCTCATCACCTTCGACGCCTCGGCCACGCGACCGGTCTGGCTCAGCGCACGCAGATGCACCGGGACGATTGTGGCGGCCGCCGTCGCGGAATCGAGGGTGCGCTCGCCGAGCTGCGCGAGGAAGAGCGAGCCGGTGGCGTCGCCACCGCGGAGCGCGTCGAGCGCGGCACGCGCGAGTGCGCGCGGCTCCGGGCTCGCGTGCTGCGCGGCCGCGAGCGCATCGCGCGCGACGAGCCACGCGTCGACTTCCTCCGCCTTGGTCGCGAACTCGCTCCAGGCGACGACCGCTACGCTGTCGGGCGGGAGCACACGCAGCGACTCCCATCCGTCGCGCGGCGTGCCCCACATGAGCTGCAGCGAGGCGAGCACGCGCCGCGCCGATACCGTCACGGGCGATGCCGCGAGCGACTTCACGATCGCGGGGCGCGCCGATGCGGGCGCCGACACGAGCGAGAACGTCGCCGCCTGATCGAGATATGCGTTCGTCTCGACCGCCTCTCGCCACGACTGCGCCGCGAGATCCCACATCCCCATCGCCGCGCGTAGCTGCGCGAGCTCATACTCGAAGCCGCGTCCGGTGCCGACATCCTTCTGGGCCTGGCGCAGCACGCTGTCCGCGCCGCGCACGTCGCCGTCGGCGATGAGGATGCGCGAGTACTCGCGCGCGGGCGTCGCATCGCCCGGCACATCCTTGCGCCACCGCTCGAAGGCGTCGCGCAGCTCGGCGCGCTTGCCGAGCGTGCGGAGCGTTCGGAGCTGTGCCTCGCGGAGGGGGGCGAGCTGCGGCTTGGCCGCGATCGCGCGCTCGAGAGTGGGGAGAAACTGATCGAGGTGGCCAAGTTGCGCGTCCATGCGCTCGAGGCCGAGCAGCGCCGGAAGCTCGGCCGGGTCACGCGCGAGCGCCTCGGTGTACGCGGCCGCGGCTTCGGCGAACTGGGATTTTCCCTCGAACACCTCGGCGCGCGAGTACGGGTCGGCGCTCTGCGCGCGCGCGTGTGGCGCGAGCGCGCACGCGAGCGTGAGCGCGAGAGTGAGCGCGATGGCGACGAAGCGCGCGACTGGTCCCGCGCGTCCCGCGCGCGCGAGGCGCGCAGTGCTACGGCTCCGCATTGATCCGCTTGAAGTACTCCATCACCGACTGACGCTCTTCCGCCGTGAGCCCGCGCAGCTCGCTCCACGTGGGCTCGGGATATTTGAGCAGTGCGCGCCCCGTCGCGTTGGTGTTCGCGGGCTCTTCGATCTGCGGATTGATCGCCGACTCCGCCTCGCGCTTCCCCGTGTCCTCGCGCTCGTCCTTCTGCAGCGTGAGCCCTGCGTCGAGGAGGCGGTGAAAGAGTTTTTGCTGGCGGTCGAGCAGCGATGCGTCGACGCGCCCCGTCTCGAGCTGCGCCGCGATGTCGCGCATCTCCTTCGCCATCTGCGCCGCGCGCGCCTCGCCGGCGCCCGCCTCGTCCATGCGCTGCGCGAGCCCGCGCTGCGCGCGCGCGAGCGTGCGCCCCTGTGCGCTCCCCTCGCCGCCGGGCTGCGCGCCGGCACCGGGCATCAACGACGCCGACTGTCCGTTCAGCGATCCCTGCTCCTTCGCGAGCTGCCGCATCTTCTCGATCATCTCGGAGAAGCCCGACGCGGACTGTCCGTTCGCGACGCGCTGCCGATCGGCCATGAGCTTCGTCGCCGCATCGTTGAGTGACTGCGCCGCCTCCTCCATCGCGCCTGCGGTCTCCTGCTGCCCGTTCGGCGATGCATCGGCCGTCTGCCTCGTCGCTTCCTGTACACGCTGCTGGGCGTCGCTCAAGGCGCGCTGCGACTGCTGCGAGACGTGCGACGACTGGCGCGCCGCGCGCTGCACTCCCTCGCTCACTT
>PLMM01000291.1 GCA_003142495.1 Gemmatimonadota bacterium
TGGTTCGCGATGGAGTACGTCGATGGGATGGCGCTGAACAAGTACGTCGAGGCGCACGAGCTCACGCTGGCGGAGAAGCTCGGACTCTTCCTGCAGATCTGCGACGCGGTGTCGTACGCGCATCGCAATCTGATCGTGCATCGCGATCTCAAGCCATCGAACATCCTCGTTACAGCCGACGGGCACATCAAGCTCCTCGACTTCGGAATCGCGAAGCTGCTCGCGCCGTCGTCGGGCGGCGACGCGCCGATCACGCGCACGGGCTTCCAACCCTTCACTCCCGAATACGCGAGCCCCGAGCAAGTGCTCGGCGAGCCCGTCACCACTGCCGCCGACGTGTACGCGCTCGGTGTCGTGCTCTACGAGCTGCTCACCGGCGAGCGCCCGCTCAATCTCGCGCGATCGAATCCGGCTGACTGGGCGCGCATCGTTCGCGAGGCCGAGCCGAAGCCGCCGTCCGCGATCGCCGCCGACGGGAGGCCGTTGCGCGGCGATCTCGACACCATCGCGCTGATGGCGCTGCGCAAGGAGCCGGAGCGCCGCTATCCATCCGTCGATCGCCTCGCCGACGACGTACACCGGCATCTCGACCAGCGCCCCGTGCTCGCGCGCGCGGACAGCCGCATCTACCGCACGAGAAAGTTCGTGCGCCGGCAGCGCGTGGCGGTCGCGATCGGATCGATCATCACGATCGGCCTCGTGACGTTCGGCGTCGTCGCGCGGCGGCAGAACGCGAGTCTCAAGCGCGAGTCCGACAAGACCGCGGCGCAGCGCGATCAGGCGAGCGCGGTTACGCACACATTGTGGTCGCTGCTCGCGCAGCTCACGGACTCTACCGGCAAGCCGATGTCCGTGGCCGACGTGCTCGATCACGCCGACCCGACGATCGCGCGCCAGTACGCGAAGCAGCCGAACGTGCGTGCAACGATGCAGTCCGCGCTCGGCGAGATCTATCTGAGCAACGGCGATCAGAACCGGGCCGAGACGTTGCTGCGCGAGGCGGTGGCGAGCGAGCGCGCGTACGGCCGCGACTCTGCGGATCTCGCGTCGCATCTCGAAACGCTCGGCAGACTGCAGCGCGGCAAGCTCGACTTCGCGGCGGCCGAGTCGTCCGTGACGGAGGCGATCGCGATTCGCGCGATGCTTACGCCGGGTGTCGTCGCGCAGGAAGCCAACCTCACGCTCGCCGGTGCACTCATGGGCGAGGAGAAGTACGACGCGGCGGATCAGGTGCTCCGACGAGTGCAGGCGGCGGAAAAAGAGCATCCCACGGGCGTGCCCGGATCGTCGGCGAGGCTCCTGCTAGGCGAGACGCTACGCCGACAAGGTCGCAATGAGGAAGCGGCCGCCCTCTTTCGCGAGGAGCTCGCGGAGATGAAGGTCGATCCGGATGGCGACTCGACAGGCGTGGCCACGGCGATCGGATTGCTGGCGGCGACGCAGATGATGATGGGACACGGCACAGTCGCGGACTCGATGTTGATCGAGGGCTATCGCATTCTCGGGAGCACGCAGCCGATTCAGTACCAGCGCGTGGCGCGCGGCGGAGTGCTCGTGAGTCGCGCGGAGATCGCGGCGCGCGCCGGTGATGACGCGAAGGCGGGACCGCTGGTGGACAGCGCGCGCGCGACGTGGAAAGGAAGTCTGGCTCCGAACGACTATCACTGGGCGGCGCTCGCGCGCGTAGAGGCGTTACTCTTGCGTGATCGGAACCAACCAGCGGCGGCGGCGGCAAGGCTCGCCGCGGCGCTCGACTCGCTGCGCTCCAATCCTCATCCGAATCTCTACATGTATCGACGCACGGAAGCGACGCTGGCAGATGTTTTCGACCGGTGGGGACAGCCGGACAGCGCGGCCGCGCATCGCGCGCTGTCGCGGCCGAGGGCGCCGCTCACCGTTGCGTCGCTGTCGAAGCCGTGATAATGCGCTGGCACGCGAGGGCGATCGCGATGTTGCTCGCGATGTTGCTCGCGATGTTGCTCGTTGGAGTCGCCGCGGACTCCGCGCCGCTCACGCGCGCGCAGGTGGTGGCGCGCCTCGACGTATCGTCCGCCGATCATCCGGCGAGCTTCTCGGGGGAGAATCTCTCCGGCCTCGATCTCTCCGGGCTCGACTTCAAGCGCGCGAATCTCTCGAAGTCCATGCTCGTCGGCACGAAGATGATGAAGGCGAAGATGTTCGGCGTGAACTTCGACGGCGCGAGCGCGCACGGCGCCGACCTTTCAGGCGCGACGCTCGACGTGTCCACCATGCGCGCAACCGACTTCACGCACGCCACGCTGCGCGACGCGAGCATGTACGCGGTGATCATCCAGGGCGTCAACTTCACCGACGCGGACCTCTCCGGCGTGCGGATCATCGGCGCCGCGCAAGGCGCGATCTTCGTGCGCGCGAAGCTCGACCACGCCGACCTCGGCGCCGACCCGCGCAATCAGCCGATGGGCGTGATGCGCGTCGATCTCAGCGACGCGAACTTGAGCGGCGCCGATCTCACCGGCGCGAACATGCGGAAGGTGAGACTCACGCGCGCGACGCTCACCGGCGCGAATCTCACCGGCTGCGATCTCTCGTTCGCCGAGCTGTCGGGCGCGAACTTCCAGAAGATCGTGGGGCGCGACGCGATCAAGGGGCTCGATCAGGCGAAGTTCCGCGACGAGGCGATCTTCGACGCTCCCTGAACTTCCCCTTTTTGAATCCTTGAGCACGCTCGGTGCAGCGGAATTCGACTTCGCGGGATGGAACGGCGCCGCTACCAATGGCGTGTGTGGCGCATATTTCGTCGCCGCGTTGATCCTGTCTGCGCTCGCGATCCTCGGCGATTGGCGCATCAGGCGCGCCGAGCGATAGCGCGAGTCGAACGTCGAATTGGCTGGCGAACAGCCGGGAGCAAGGGAGATGTCACGCACCGCCACGCAGCACCGATGCTCCTGGGCCGAGGGCGACCCACTCATGCAGGAATATCACGACACCGAGTGGGGAGTTCCCGAGCGCGACGGCCGCGCGCTCTGGGAAGCGCTCGTGCTCGACGGCTTCCAGGCGGGGCTCTCGTGGATCACGATCCTGCGCAAGCGCGAGGCGTTCCGCGAGGAGTTTCGCGGCTTCGATCCCAGGGTCGTCGCGAAGTTCGGCGAGCAGGAGATCACGCGCGCGCTCGCCAATGCCGGCATCGTGCGCTCGCGCGCGAAGATCGAAGCCACCATCGCGAACGCGCACGCGTACTTGAAGATGGAGGCGAACGGCGAAGACTTGTCGACGTTCGCGTGGTCGCTCGTCGGCGACTCGCCCGCGAAGATCCGCGGCGACGTCCCCGCGAAAACGCCCCTCTCCGAATCGATATCCGTCGCGCTGAAAAAACGCGGCTACAAGTTCGTGGGCCCGACTACCGTATACGCGTGGATGCAGGCCAAGGGGCTAGTCAACGATCACGCGGCGGGCTGCTTCCGTCGCAACGAGGTGTAGCGGCGCTCAGGGGCGTGGAGCCACTCGAAGCGTCGCGGTCACGAAGTCGCTCTCCCATACGGTCGCGCCGGTCGTCGACCGGCGCAGGCTCGTGCCGTTGAGCAGCCAGAGTCCGCCCCTGTCCAGCACCACCGCCGCGCGACCGGCGGCGTTGGTGCGGAAGAAGCTCGCCTTCGAGCGCCCTTCACGAATCGCGCCCACCGAGAAGCCCGCGAGCGCCACGCCATTGCGAAGCACTCGCACCACGAGCGTGTCCCCTCCGAGCAGCGCGGTCGGATCGCGCTCGGGCACGAGCTCGAGGCCGAGTCCCATCGGCTTCGACCACGCCTTCTCGGCCATCCAGGTGCTGTCCGGTTTCGCCGGCGTGATGCGCGCGAACGTCATCGCGTGCTTCGTGTACGACTCCGTCCACTTGTGATTGTCGCCAAGCGATTTCCACGTGGCGCGAATGCCGGAGTCGGCGTCGATCTCGCCGAGGTATGCGTCGATGAGCTTCGGCGCGAGCACGAGCGTCGTCGGATGGAGCTCGATGCCGATCGTCGACACCCCTGGCGCCTTCGGCGTCCACATGTATCGCAGTGTGAGCGGCGTCGCCGATGGCGTTGGAAGCTCGCGAGTAAAATGCCCCTCGCGCACCTGCGCCCGAGAGACGCGGGCCGCCTCGATCGCGAAGTCGTCGTTGGCGAAGCTCTCGCCGCTCGTGAGATCGAGGCGAAAGGGAGTGCCCACTCTGCCCACATTCGAGGGCGAGATGAGCCAGGTGTCGTGCGCGGCGGCCTGCGCGACGATCACGAGCGTGAGTGCGATGGCGCCCAGCACGATCGCCGCTCGGCGTTCAGGAATAGTGGAACGAATCGTTTTGGGCGTCATGCACACCATTCTAACCTTTCCTCGCGGCCGGCGCCCGCTTCGCGTACCTTCCGGGCGGTGATTCCACGCTAAATCTTCACGGAGGACAACAGATGCGGTCGATCCTGCGCGCGGGCACGTTGGTGATATTTCTCGGAATTGCGGTCACACTCGGATGCCACAGCGCAGACACAACAAACAACAATTCGGCTGTTTGCCAGACTGCCGTCGATGACATCACTAGCCCGGCCGCAGGCGTTGCCACACTTCACGGCTCTTTCTTTTCGGACGAGACGGTGATCATCCAGGAGTCCGATGGAACGGAGATCAGTCACGGCACCCCTGACACCGATAGGAATGCGTTCAGCTTCACTGGTATTCCGTCCGGCACGCACAGCTATCACATCATCATCTCGTGCAACTCCGGCCGGGACGATCTTGGGAGCTTCACCTTCAACGTCACGTAGCCGAGTCGACGTTCGCCATCGCGAGGATCTTCGTGCAGGAAATGACTTCCCCGTTCTCCTCGTGGGAGAGCTTCTACGTCATCGTCGGCTCGGCCGGCGGAGCGCTCACGGGACTGCAGTTCGTGGTGATCGCGCTGATGACCGAGCTTCGCAAGCAACGCACCACCGCGCAGATCGATGCATTCGCGACGCCGACCATCGTGCACTTCTGCGCGGTGTTGCTCGTGTCGTCGATCATGAGCGCACCGTGGCATCAGCTCTCGAGCGCGGCGATCACCGTCGGCGTCTTTGGTGTAGCGGGCATCGCGTACACGGCGGTCGTGATGCGTCGCGTGTCCAGCCAAACCGGCTACACGCTCGTGTTCGAGGATTGGCTGTTCCACACCGCGCTTCCCTTCCTAGCGTATGCGATCGTCATCGCGGCCGCGTTGACGCTGGTGAGCCACGCGGTCGACGCGGAGTTCTGGCTGGCATCGGCGATGCTCCTGCTGCTGTTCATCGGCATTCACAACGCGTGGGACACCGTCACCTTCATCGCGACCGAGAAAGGGGACGCGTGACAGGAGGAGAAGGCGTAGAAAACGGCTCCAATCGGCGCGCGAGGGCACCCTGGAGGCTCTAATCTCGCGAGTGAGCTGAGGAGCCCGACTGTTGCTTTTCGTATCGCACCATACATTGCAGTACTGCGAGTGTCTCACCAGCGCAGGACGGCAAGCTCCCCACGGGCTTGCCGCCGCATGCACGGCGCTTCTGGCGACGCCTCTCCCTCGAGGAGATCATGCGTCCCCCCTCTGACGACACGCCGAGTGTCGCCCTGCTTCGCGCTTTGCCGACGCCGGACAGCCGTCCGTTTTCGAGCACTCGGAGCGACGATGGGTCTCGCAGCGCAAGCCATCGCCTGCGGGCCCTCGCCGCGCTGAGCGGCTCGCTCACCGACGCGCTCACGCCCGAAGAAGCCACCGCACTCGTCGAACGGCAGGCGCTCGCCGCGCTCGGCGCCACGAGCGCAGTCGTCGTCACGCTGGGCGCCTTTCCTCCGCTTCGATCTCCGGCTGCTCCCGTACGCGCGGTGGTCACCGCACGTGCGCTCGTACTCGTGCACGCAATCGGCCTTCCCGACGAAGTGCGAGCGACGCTCGAGCACTTTCCGCTCGATGCGCCGGTTCCGCTCGCCGAAGTCGCGCGTAGTGGCGAGGCGATGTTTCTGCATTCTACGGAGGAGCTGCGTCGCTATCCCGATTGGAGTGCAGCAATGATCCGCGCGGGCGCGAACGCCGCCGCGATCGTTCCCGTGTGGGCAAACGGCGAGCTGCGCGGCGTGCTCGCGCTCACGTGGGGCGCGCCACGCACTTTCGACGAGGACGAGCGCGCGTTCGTCATCACCCTCGGCATCATGTGCGCGCAGGCAATCATGCGCGCGCATCTGCGCGACGCCGAGCAGAAGGCGCGGGAGGAGGCAGAGCGTGCGAATCGTTCGAAGGCGCACTTTCTCGCGACGATCAGTCACGAGCTGCGCACACCGATCAACGCGGTGATGGGCTACACGCAGCTGATCGCCGAAGAGATCTACGGCCCCGTGAGCGAGTTGCAGC
>PLMM01000329.1 GCA_003142495.1 Gemmatimonadota bacterium
GTCGTCTCGATGAGCGATTCCGACCCGTCCGTGCGCGTGCCGCGCTCAGACTTGCCGTTGAGCCATCGACGCCGGATTCCGTGATCGGACTCTTGACGGAGGGACTCTCGCGCCATCCCGATCCCGCGCTCGCGCAGCAACTGCTCCAGAGACCGCACGCGGACACATCGCGGGCTCTGTTACGGGCGGTATCGCATCTAGAGAGCATCATGTATGGAGTGACGGCGAGGCAGGCGCGCGAACGTCTCGCGATACTCGAGCCGTCGGGGACGCCGAGTAGTGCGATCCGTCGCTCTCCACCACCGCCACCACCGACGCCGACCGCGCCCGCGCCGAGTTGGAACGCTGAATCGGGCGCGACCGATCAGTGTATTGCGCCCGACGACTGGTCTGAGGAGCTTCGCGGCGCGTTGGGTGCCAGTGCGCAATTGCTCTCGGGCGACACACTTTGCATTCGTGCGGCCGGCGCGATCGACCGTGCCCTTGAAGCTCCTGAGGGACGCGATTCCGTCTACATCTTCGCCGTCGCTGACGGGTTCGCGATGGCATTTCCGCCTTCTCGTCCAAATGCCGATGTCACGCTAGTGCGTTTCGACAGCGCCTTCACCGAACGCTCACGTCAAGTCATCAAACTGCATTAGGCCGTCCTCGGCGGCGCTCACGAAGACTGCGACAGGGAAGCCGTTACTGCCCGCGCTGCGGCGCGAGCTACGAGCACGATGTGCTCGACTGCCCGGATTGCAGCGGAGTCGCTCTGATCGCGGCGGGCACCGACTCGCCCTTCCGCGATAAGTCGGCAATCGCGCGCGAGCGGGACTCGAAGCGCCGCGGCTCGACGATTCGGCGGCGCCGCCGCAAGGAGCGCTAGCCCAGAGAAACTCCCGCGCCCGCCAACTCGTACTGCTCTCCACGCAGCATCGCGCTGCCCAGGCTCCTCACTCGGTCGGAGGCATCATGATCTGGTGGATCTGCGTTGGGCTCGTCGCCGGTTGGGCGACGGGCAAGCTCATGAAGGGCGGCGGCTACGGCGCCCTCATGGACATCGTCATCGGAATCGCGGGCGCCGTGATGGGCGGCTTCCTCATGCGCACCCTCGGCTTCGCCGGATCCGGTGGCTTCATCTATTCCGTGATCGTCGCAGTGATCGGCGCGGTCGTGCTCCTGTGGCTCATTCACATGATCACAGGCAAGCGACCGAATCCGTAACGCGACGCTGCACGACGAAGACGGAGAGTGACTGCGCAGCCATCGCGCATCACTCTCCGTTTTTCACATCATGCCCTCACTTCAGAATAGGAAGCGGTGCAGCCGCGCCCGGCGCGCTCGCGCGAAAGTCCTTGCCGAGCAGCAGTGCGATCGTCGACGCGATCTGCGCCTGCGTCACAGGGCCGACGTTGCGGCGCTCGCCGAGCGCGGGGGTGTTCGGGCCCATCACGGCGATCCACACGTTCTCCGATCCCTTCTCGTCGACGCCGTGCTCCTTCCAGTCGACCAATCCGCTGCCGCGACCGTGGTCCGTCGTGATGATGAACGTCGTTTTGCCGCGATACTCCGGCATCGATTGGAACGCGCTCCAGAGCTGCTCGACATCGCGGTCGAATTCGTGGGCGCTCGCGAGCACGAGGTCATAGCGCCCCTGATGCGCCCAGTTGTCGGTCTCGCCATAGCCGACGAACAGCAGCCGCGCCTTTCCCGACTTCACGAACTCGAGCAGCGGAATCTGCATGAAGGCGTCGTAGTTGTCTTCGTCGTCGAGTCTCGTCGTCGTGCGGTACAGCTCGGACAGCTGCTCCTGTTGCGGGGTGAGTTTCCCGCTGTACGGCGGATCGAAGCCGACGTGCATGAGCAAGTGGCTCCGCTTCTCGTTGAAGATGTCCTTGAAGGTATTCCAGGTCGCGTAGACGGCCACGCGATCTCGGTACTCCGGCGTTTCGTTCAGCCACTCGAACACGGTGACGTTGGGATTCGTGCCGAACTGGTTGGAGTCGATGCGCTTATCGGGCGCGCCTGTGAGCATCTCGTTGTATCCGGGATACGAGAAGGCCATCCCGTTCGTCACGCGAGCGATGCTGCCCTCATCCTGATTTCCGAAGATCTGCCCTCGCTTGGCGACGACTCCCCACAGAAACGGAAAGAGAATCGCGCGTCGATCGCCGCTCCTCGCCCTCCAATATTCGTGCTGGAGCGCGGTCGAGTCGGCCCAGATTCCGCCATGTGCGGAGTTCATGAGCGTCGAGTCTGCGCCGGTGAAGATCTCCTGCCAGCGCAGTCCATCAGCGACGATCAATACGACGGTGCGGCCGCCCCCCGCGCGCGAAGTTCTGGGCTGTGCCGTAGCGCCGGCGACGAACGCGGTACTTGCCGCGATCACCAGCGCGAAGAGGCGCGATGCGGAGCGGGGGAGGAGTCGCATGCTCACCCTACGGCCGCACCCCCACCGCCGCATACAGCTCCTTCGGATCAAACCGAATCCCATCCTTCACCACCATCACCGTCTTCCGCACGTCGCTGATGTTCGTGGTGGGATCACCATCGATGAGCACCACGTCCGCAACTTTCCCCACCGCGATCGAACCGCGATCCGACTCGTGATGCATCACGCGCGCCGATCCGATCGTAGCGAGCTTGAGCACCTGCGGCGCTGGAATTCCCGCCTGCACGTACAGCTCGAGCTCGCGTAGCAGCTGAAAGCCCACGGGCCCGTTGTCCGTACCCGCCACGATCGGCACGCCCGCGTCGTACATCGCCTTCACGATCCCCTTCATCTGCCCGAAGGCATCGCGATAGCGCTCATCCATTCCGGCAGGCACCGGCATCCCGCCGGCGTAGAAGCCGCGCTTCACCTGCGGCGGCATCCGCTCCGCGATCATCGCCTGATTCGGATCGATGGTGCCCGGCCGCGCCGTGAACATTCCCTCGAACGTCGTGAGCGTCGGGTCGATGTCGGTGCCGTGCGACTTGAAGAGCGCTACGAACTCGCGCACGCGAGGCGATGTCAGATCGAGATCCTTTCCCGCCGCACCGACCGCCGTAAAGCGCGCCATCGAGCGCGTGTCCTTCACGGTGTCCATGAAGTTCAAGAGCAGCATGTTCGCGTGCTGCACCTCGTCGAAGCCGAGCGTGACGACCTGCGACGCGGTCATGAACGCCGGCACGTGACCGCTCACCCTCAGCCCCTTCGCATGCGCCTCGGCGATGATCGCCGGCACGAGCTCGGGCTTCATAGAGCTGTAGACCTTGATCTGCTCGTAGCCGTGCGCCGCGTACCAGTCGACATCGCGTCGCGCAGTCGCCTCGTCGTCGGCGAGCAGCCCCGTCGGCACCTGGTACGGGCCCGAGCCGTCGATCAGCCCCGCGAGCATCAGTCGTGGCCCGATCAGCGAGTCAGCGGCGAACTCGCGCTTTTCCGCGAGCACGGAGATCGTGTCGTTCCCCATGTCGCGCGCATTCGTGACGCCGGCCGCTATATGCATCAACCCGTCGTCGCCGGGCGACACGTGCACGTGCATGTCCCAGAGCCCGGGGATCAGCATCTTGCCGCCCGCATCGATCACGGTCGCGCCGGCGGGAATCTTCACCTTCCCGTCCGCGCCGACCGCCGTGATGCGATCGCCATTCATCACGACGGTCATCGCCGGCTTCACCGTCGCCGACTCCGCGATGAAGAGCCGAGCGCCGCGGATCACGAGCGCACCCGTTGGCCTGTGCGACAGCTCGCGCGCGAGGCGCACGTAGCGCTCGCCTCGCGCCTGCTCCTGCGCCGCGGTCATCGCCGGCACCGCGCTCTCCCACCCCGCGGGCACCACACTCGACCATCCCGACACCGAGGCGAAGTGCTCGCCGCTATCGTCGAGCCAGATCGGGAATGGTGAGAAGCCGAGCCCGCCGATGTCGTAGCGCACGACATGCACCTGCTTCCCATTCGCCGTGATCGTCATCTCGCCGGACTTCACGACCGTCGCCTCGCCATTCGGCAGCAGCGCGATCTTCCCGCCGTTCGCGAGCGCCGACTTGATCAGCAGCTGCGACCCCACCGGCGATTCGGATGACGACACATAGTATGCGTGGCCATCATCGGCGTGCGTGCCATGCTCGCTCGAGTTCTTCCACGTCGCCGTCCCGCCGCTCGACGTGAAGCTCTCGTCGACGCTGTCCTTCAGATAGCCGTGGCCGACGATCGAGCTCGAGGTTGGCACTCCGCCGGGGCCGACGCGCAGCACACCTTCCTGATGTGGTCCACGCCCGCGATCGTTGTACTCGTAGTAGGAGTGCAGCTCACCATGCGTCCACCACTCGCGATACTCGCCCGCGGGGCGCCCCGAGAAAAGCACGACATAGTGCGCGGTGTCCGCGAGCTGCTGGGTGCTCGCACGCGCAAGCGGCACGAGCGCGAGAGTGACGGCGACGAACGCGGAGCTCCTGATGTTCACACGGCCTCCAATTGGCTATTGACGCTTCTGCAACCAAGGTATTCTTCGCGCATGACAATACGCCAATTCCGCTCGACTGTTTCGCTCCTCGCCGCACTGGCCGCAGCCCCGGCGCTCGCACAGGCCCAGGACGCATCCGCGCGACTCGCCGCGAACGTCGACTCGATCGCCAACGCGGTGCTCGCGAGCACCGGAGTTCCCAGCGCCACCGTCGCCGTGGTCATGCACGGGCAGCTCGCCTACGCGCAGGCGTACGGTTCCGCGAAGCTCGATCCGCACGTCGCCGCCACCCCCGACATGCGCTACGGCATCGGCTCGATCAGCAAACAGTTCACGGCCGCGTGCGTATTGCTCCTGCAGCAGGACGGAAAGCTCAAGCTCGACGACCCCGTGTCCAAGTACGTTCCCGGCCTCACGCGCGGCAACGAGGTCACCATTCGCCAGCTGCTCTCGCACACCTCCGGCTATCAGGACTTCTGGCCGCAGGACTACGTGCCACCCGCCATGGAGAAGGCGATCACGCCGCAGGCGATCCTCGATCACTGGGCGAAGCAGCCGCTCGACTTCGAGCCCGGCACGCGCTGGCAGTACAGCAACACGAACTTCGAGATCGCGGCGCTCATCGTCGAGAAGGCGAGCGGCAAGCCATTCTTCCAGTTCGTCCGCACACGCGTGCTCGAGCCGCTCGGCATCACCACCGCAATAGACTTCGACGCACTCGGCCCCACCTCCGTCCAGCCGACAGGCTACATGCGCTACGGACTCGGCCCTCTGCGCCCGGCCACATCCACGGGCTCCGGCTGGATGTACGGCGCCGGCGAGCTCGCGATGACGGCGAGCGATCTCGCGAAGTGGGACATCGCAATGATCAAGCAGTCGCTGCTCAAGCCCGAGTCGTATCGCGCGATGGAGACGACTGTCCTCCTCAAGAATGGCACGAGCGCCAACTACGGACTCGGCGTCGACGTCGACATGTCGGGAGGGCATCGCACCGTCGAGCACAGTGGGGAAGTTGCGGGCTTCACGGCCGAGAACATCGTGTATCCGGATGACAGCGCGGCGGTGATCGTGCTGACGAATCAGGATGCGGCGCCCGCATCGACGCTCATCGCCACCTCGATCGGGCGCACGCTCTTCGCCACCGAAGACGCCGACACACAGAATCGCACCGCGCGCGCACGCGCGATCTTCGACGGGCTGCAGCACGGCACCATCGATCGCTCGTTTCTCACCGCGGATGCGAGCGCGTACTTCAGCGCGCAGGCGCTCATCGACTTTCAATCCACGCTTGGGCCTCTGGGCGCACCCACCGCGTTCGTGCAGACGGCGCAGCACGAGAGGGGAGGGATGCTCGAGCGGATCTATCGCGTCACGTTCGCCGGCCGCTCGCTGCGCGTGTGGACGTACGAGATGGCCGACGGGAAGCTGGAGCAGTACCAGCTCGCGCCCGCCGGCTGATCCTCCAACAGCTCGCGATAGCTGAGATCGAGGCGATCGTACTCGAGCTCCCAGCTGAGACTCTCGGCCGTGAGTCGCGCGCCGGCGCCCAGTCGTGCGGCGAGTGCGTGGTCCTGCGCGAGGCGGATCATCTGAGCAGCCATCGCCGGCGCATCGCGTGGCGGATACGTGAGACCGTTTTCCTCGGCGCGAAGATGGTCGGCCACTCCACCCGCGGGCGTCGCGATGACCGGCATTCCGCTCGCCATCGCCTCCAGCACAACCAGCCCGAGTGTCTCGGTGGTCGATGAGAACAGAAACGCGTCGCAGCTCGCGTACAGCTCCGGGAGCGAGCGGCCACGATCGAGGTAGCCGAGGAAGCTCATGTCCTGCGTGGCGCTCGCCCGGATGTCGTCTTCGAGCGGGCCGCCGCCGGCGATCACGAGATGAATGGAATCCGGCGGAAGCGCAGCTCGCGCGATGGCGAACGCCTCGAGAATCACGTCGACGCCTTTCTCCGCTGCCAGCCTACCCGCATAGAGAAAAACAAACTTGCGATCCGCCCCGAGCATCGCGCGCAGCGCCGCCGAGCGACGACGTGGAGTGAACGCCTCGATCTCGACGCCGCGCCCCCACACCTCGACATTTGCGACGCCGATCGAGTGGAGATAGTCACGCGCGGGCGCTGATGGTGTGTACGTACGCAGCGCGCGCCGATGAAAGCGCGAGATGTAGTTGGACACAGTGCGCTCGAGGCGCGGCACGCCGTACGCCGCGGTGTACTTCGCGAAGTCGGTGTGATATGACGTCGCTATGGGAACGCCGGAACGCGCGGCAGCGATCTGGCCGAGTCGCCCGGCCATGAACTCGGTTTCGCAGTGCACGAGATCAGGGGCGAAGCGGCGCACCGCGCGCGCCACCGCGAGATAGTCCGGCGCGCACAAGCGCGTCTCGGCGTATCCCGGCATCGGCACGCTCGCGAGCGTCGTGCGCTCGAGCTCCATCGTGCCGCCGTCGCCCTCCGCGCCAAACGTGTTGCGCATCGTCGCGGGGTATCTCGGGGAGACGACGGCGCAATCCCAGCCGCGCTCGGAGAGGCCGGCGACTGAGAGGGCCGTGACTACCGACACACCGTTCACCTGTGGCGGATACGTGTCGGTGCAGTAGAGCACGCGCATCGCGGATGCACTCCAGTTCTGGTTTCCGAAGCATTGTGGCCGCGTGTCACGTGCGAACGACTATCACGTAACGGGCATTGAGCGAAAGCCCTCGCATGTCGTGACGCGTTCGGAACCCGACGGATGGCAGTACGTCACGTGCGCCGATCAGCTTGAAGGCGTACCTCCAGAGGAGGAACGCGTGTCGACTGCATCTTCGATTGCACGACTCGATGCTCGCGATCGCGCACTGTTTCTGCGCATGACGCTCACCGGCCGGCCGTGCTCGCGCACGTCGCGCGCCGCCTGGGTGATCGTCACCCATGCCGGTGGATTGTGGGCGAGCGTTCTGGCGGCGGTGCTGCCATTGCTGATCGAAGGCGCGGTGCGCGCGGCGGCGTGGCACGCGCTCGCGGGGCTCGCACTCTCGCATGCCGCGGTGCAGCTCGTGAAACGGAGCGTCGAGCGCCCGCGCCCATCGAGCCGAGTGCACTGCGATACGCTCGTCGCGGAGCCGCCGTGCTTCTCGTTTCCGTCGGGACACGCGACCGCCGCGATGTCGGTGGCGTTCATGTACGCCGCAGCATTTCCGAGCTACGCCATAGCGCTCATGGCGCTCGCCGTTGCGGTCGGGTTTTCGCGCGTGCGTCTCGGCGTTCACTACCCTGGCGATGTTCTCGCGGGGCAGTTGATCGCTCTGATCTCCGACATCGCGCTGCTGGCGCTCTGGTAACGGCGCCGTCGCTGTCGCACAGCGCTCTGACAGAGCGATGCTAGTCCATTGACATCCGCCCGCCACCTTTCTCTCATTCACGTCGGCGCGCGCGAGCTCGGCCGTCCGCCGGATCCATAGGCGGCGCACCCCGAGGAAGCGGGGCTTTTCCGGGCCGTACGGTTACGCATCCCCTTGCTGGAACACAACTTTCCCATGGTCGGCTCGTTCCGGGCTTCCACCGCTCGAGAACCGCTATTCTCACTCAGTGAGTTCGTACCATGGAGTACATAAAGCTCGGCCACACCGGACTCGATGTCTCTCGCATCTGTCTCGGCTGCATGACCTACGGCATCCCCGAGCGCGGAAATCATCTCTGGACGCTCGACGAGGAGAAGTCACGCCCGTTCATCCGGCGCGCGCTCGAGCTGGGAATCAACTTCTTCGACACCGCGAACGTCTACTCCGACGGAACGAGCGAGGAATTTCTCGGCCGTGCCATCCGCGATTTCTCGAAGCGCGATGATGTCGTGATCGCGACGAAGGTGCATGGTCGCATGCGCCCCGGCCCCAATGGTGCGGGACTTTCGCGCCGCGCGATCCTCGGCGAGATCGACAACAGCCTGCACCGCCTCAACATGGACTACGTCGACCTGTACCAGATTCATCGCTGGGACGACACCACGCCGATCGAGGAGACACTCGAGGCGCTGCACGATGTAGTGAAGGCGGGGAAGGCGCGCTACATCGGTGCCTCGTCGATGTTCGCGTGGCAGTTCGCGAAAGCGCTCCGGCTGCAGAGGGAGCACGGCTGGTCGCGCTTCATCACGATGCAGAACTACTTCAACCTCATCTACCGCGAAGAGGAGCGCGAGATGATGCCGCTTTGCGAGGCGGAGCGCGTCGGCGTGATCCCGTGGAGCCCGCTCGCGCGCGGCCGCCTCACGCGTGATTGGGACGAGAGCAGCTATCGCAAGGAGACGGACGAGTTCGGGAAGACGCTCTACGAGCGCACCGCCGGCGCGGACCGGGTGATCGTGGAGCGCGTCGCCGCGCTCGCGGAGAAGCGCTCGCTCCCGCGCGCGCAGATCGCGCTCGCGTGGGTGCTCGGGAAGTCCTTCGTCAGCGCACCGATCGTCGGCGCGTCGAAGCCGAGCCATCTCGACGATGCGGTCGCGTCGCTCGACGTGAAGCTCACTCCGGAGGAGATGGAGTTTCTCGAGGAGCCGTACGTTCCCCATGCGGTGACCGGTTTCGCGTGAGCGCGAGCACGCGCGCCCTACGTCGCTGTGCATGCATCGCGGCTGCGCTCGCGGCGCCCGCTCTTCACGCGCAAAGTGCGCCGACGCTGCTGCAGCGCCTCACGATCCTCGAGGCAAAGAAGGCGGAGGCCGTGGAGCGCGGAGAAGCGGTGACGATGACGCTCGATGCGCCCGAGAAAGCGGAGATCGCGATGCTTGGCATAGTCCGTCTCGAAGTTCCCCGCGCGTTCTACGTAGACCGCGTGAAGCAGCTCACGGGCTTTCTCTCGAACGGTCCCAAGCCGCTCTCGGGTGCCTTCGGCGATCCGGCGAGGATCGAGGATGTCGCATCGCTCGTCCTCGATCCCTCGGACGCGAAGGCGCTCGAGAAGTGTCAGTCGCTTAGATGTGACGTGAAGCTGCCGGCGAGCGAGATGGTGAAGTTTCGCTCGGCGCTCGCGAACTCCTCGGCGCCTCGCCCTCGCGCGGATTCGCTGATGCGCGACTGGCTCGTCGCGTACGTGAACGGCTACCGCGCCGACAGCGCGGAAGAGACGGTGGTGTACGACGACACGAAGCACTCGGTGCGCAGCAGCGATGCCTTCCGAGCGCTAATGGCTGAGCCGATGATCGCGGGGCTCGATGGGGCACCGTTCGCCTCGATGCTGGCGACGCCGCGCAGCGCGCGACCGGCCGATGTCGCGACACGCATCTCGTGGGAGCTCAACCGCGTGCCCGGGCTCAAGCCCACGCTCGAAGTACTCGAACGTTCGATGTACTCGTCGCCCGCGCACACCGACGAGAACTGGATGACGAGCAAGCTCCTGTACGCGTCGCACTACTTCGAGTCGCAGGTGGACTTTCTCACCGTCGCCGACGCGCCCGCATCGTCGGGGAAGAGCGCGATGTATCTCGTGGTGCTCCGCCGCTCGAAGTTCGACGATCTGCCGAGCGGCGGGCTGTTCAATATCCGCGGCAGGGCGGTGAAGAAGCTGCGCGACGCGCTCAAGATCGTGCTCGCCAACACACGCACCGAGGTAGGGAAGGCGTACGCCGAGTCGGCAGCGACGTCCGCGCCGCACGCGCCGTGACAATTGCAGCATGGATGCGCGCGGCGCTCATCGTCTCGGCATCGCTCGCGCCGCGCATGGCGCTCGCGCAGAAGACGGATTCGATGGCATCGATGCCCGGAATGTCCGCGCATGCCAAGGGCGCCGACACCGTCGCCGACGCGCCAAGCCAGGCCGCGGACGAGCTGGAGATGCACATGGCCGGCGTCTTCGGCATTCCGCACACGCGCCTCGGCTCCGGCACGAGCTGGCAGCCGGAAGCAGCGCCGCACTACGGCTGGCACTTTCTGCGCGGCGGATGGTCGATGATGGTGCACGGCGTTGCGTACGCCGAGTACGACAGGCAG
>PLMM01000391.1 GCA_003142495.1 Gemmatimonadota bacterium
CTGCTGCTGCTGCTGTTGAGCCCCGGTATACGCAGATGCAATTGCCGTGATGGCGGCAAGCACCACGAAGCCCGGCAGAACTGCCCA
Organism: Gemmatimonadota bacterium; assembly: GCA_003142495.1. Classification (GTDB taxonomy): domain Bacteria; phylum Gemmatimonadota; class Gemmatimonadetes; order Gemmatimonadales; family Gemmatimonadaceae; genus FEN-1250. The sequence continues at coordinate 88 of PLMM01000391.1, forward strand.
CTTTTTCCGAATCGTCATCGCGCCACGGAAACGGTGCATTCAGAGGGCGCCGACTTTGTGAAATGCTTCACAAGCGGCGCGAGTGAACGGGAATTTGCATATGTGCTTCACCACGCGCAAGGAGCAGTCGGCGCAAGCGATTAGGTCGCTCACGCGCCGCGTACGCCTCCCTTCTCATGGCGCCTCCGCGAGGTTGAGCTGGCGCGTCTCCGGTGGAAGAAGCTCGAGATTCGCGAACGGGGACTGCATCAGGCGGAGTGGCCACGCGCTCCCAAACAAAAAGTGTTCGGCGCCGATCGTGTGCAGCAAATGCGCGAGGTCGTCCTCCGGCGGCCCCCAAATCCACGAGATGTCCCACGTCAGCCGCGCGCGCTCCTCGGGCGTGAGTCCCCAGTGCGACTCCTCGATGAGCGCGCGCCCCGCGCACGTGACGACGACGTTGACGCGCGGATCCGCGCGCACGATCGCGCGAATGTGCGCGCCGCTCAAGTCCGCCGCGACGTCGAGCGCGCTCCGCTGACGCACATCCTCGAAGCGCGTCGTGAGCACGAGCGGGAGCCCGATTTCGCCGCACGCGCTCGCGAGATGCGACAGCCGCGAATCGTGCGCGCCCATGCCCCACTGCTGCGGATATGCGCGGATGGCGCGCGCACCGAGCGCGTGCACGGCGACGAGCGCGGACTCCCAATGCGGCCAGTCGGGGCGAATCGCGGGAACCGGATGGAGCCTCGCGCGATGCGGCTCGAGCGCCGCGAAGAGCGCGAGATTCCCGGCGGTTACGTCGCGATGAAACGCAGTCGGCAGATGAGCGACCCACGCGCCCGCGATTCCCTCTCGCTCGAGCACGCGCACGAGCACATCCGCGTCCGGATGCGGGAGCTCGCGAAAGGGGAAGGCGCCGATGAAGCAGTTGACGTCGATCATTGCGGCACGCGTACGTGCGCGTCGGTGCGGCGCGCGGCGACACCGCTCGTCGGAATTCCGGGGAGCGCGTTGTGCGGGAAGATGCGCGCCGCATTGCGCCACCGCACTTCCTCGAGCTCATCGTCGGAGAGGCCCACCGCCTCGAGCGCGCGCAGTTTCGCGAGCCCCGTCTCCATGGTGATGTCGCACCCCCACAGCAATCGCGACGCACCCACGGAGGCGTACGCGAGATCGAGCATCCCGCGATCGACGCCGCTGCCCGAGAGATCGAGGAAGATGTTCGAGATGTCGGCGACCGCCGCGCAGCTGTGCGCCCAGTCCCCGCCGCCGCCGATGTGCGCGAGAATGAACGACGCGTGCGGATGGCGCACGGCGAGGCGGCCGAGATCGACGCCGTCGGAGATCTCCTGCCCCGGCCACTCGCGCGTGCGATGCTGCCAGATGTGATGCAGCACCGGCAGCCCGCGCATCGCCGCCTGCTCGGCGATCGGATCGAGGAGCGCATCGTCGGCGCGGCGGCTCGCGGCGAGCTTGATGCCGACCGCGCCGCGCCCGACGCAGCGCTCGATCTCCTCGCGCGCGTGCGAGGTGTCATTCGGATTGACGGTGACATAGCAGCGGATGCGATCGGGATGCGCGTCCTGCAGCGCGAGCATCGCGTCGTTCCCCGACGTGACATTGGAGAATGACGGGAAATACGTGGGCGACTTGTGGCCCCAGCTGCCGAGGATGGAGGCGATGTGCGCGCGAATGCCGATGCGCTCGCCGGCGCGGAGCCGCGATGCGTTGACGCGCTGGTAGTCGCCGCGCCCGGAGGCCGCGTGATAGAAGTGCGCGTGCACGTCTACGAGCGGCGTGCGCCCGGCGAGCGGCTCGCTCGCGTCGTCAGCCATCGGCGAGCTCCTCGCGCAGCGCGACGAAGGCGGCGCTCGCGGCGCTCTCGATCTCACCGACATCGGACTCATCGTGCGCGAGCGATGCGTAGTTGTACGCGCCGCGCTTGAAGAGCACTCCCTCCTCGATCGCGAGCTCGCCGAAGCGCGTGCGCTGATCCTCATCCTCGAAGTCGAGCAGCCACATCGGCGCGATGCCGCGCACGGAGACGCCGCCAATCCCCGACGCGGTGATCGCGCGCTCGACCCCCTGCATCATCTCCTCACCCGCGGCCCACAGCCCCTCGCACACCTCGGCCTTCTCGTGCCAGTCGAGCACCGCGGATGCCGCCGCGAGCGCCAGCGTCTCGCCGGCGAGCGTCGACGAGATCCACGCGTCGTTCGCCGCGCGCATCACCGCCTCGCGCCCGACGATCGCGCTGAGCGGATAGCCGTTGGCCAGCGCCTTCCCGAAGACGGCGAGATCCGGCGTGATCCCCGAGTATTCCTGAAAGCCGCCCGTGCGAAGGCGAAAGCCGGTTTTCATCTCATCGAAGATCAGCACCGCACCACGCTCGTCCGCTATTCCGCGCGCCGACTCGATCCACGCGGTGCTCGGCAGCCGCTCGATCACCGGCTCGATCACGATCGCCGCGAGATCGTCGCCCGCCTCGGCCGCCGCGCTCTCGAGTGCCGTGATGTCGTCGAAGGGGACGGCGGTGAAGTCTTCGTGCGCCCCGCGCACGGTGCCCGGCCCGCCAGTGTACCAGTCGAGCCATCCGAAGTAGCCGCAGCCGATCACCTTCGCGCGCTTCGTGTGCGCGCGCGCAATGCGCACCGCGGCGGCGACGCCCTCGGCGCCACTCTTGAGAAAGCGCACGCGCTCGGCGCACGGGATCACGTCCGAGAGTCGCTCGGCGACATCCACCTCGAGCACGTGCGAGAGTCCGGCCACATTCCCCGCCTCGGCCGCCTGAATCACGGCCTGCGTGACGGCGGCTTCCGCGTAGCCGAGGCCGACTGCGCCCAAGGCCATGATGCAGTCGATGAGCTCACGGCCGTCGGCGGTCCAGATGCGGCAGCCGGACGCGCGCACGTAGTGCGACGGCATCTGCTCGTGCGCGTCGCCGAAGAGGGTCGTGAAGCGCTTGCTTCCGGTGGACGCGCCGCCGACGATGATCTTCTCTGCACGCGTGCGCCAATCCTCGTCGGACACCTCTTCCGGATCCAGCTCTGCGTCGGTCATGCGGGGAAGAAGCCGATGTGCGGCTGCACCGTCAAGTGCGGTCGTCGCGCGGCGGGGCGGCGGCGCGCTCGATCGCGCGCATGACCTCGATTGCGATGGAGCGCATCATGTCGATCTCGCGCGCGTCGGGGGCGGCGCGGTAGGTGAGCGAGCGCAGCGAGCGGAGGACGAGCTCCTCGTTGCGCGTGCGGAAGAAGTCGATGGTCGCGAGCGACTTGTCGGCATCGGTGAAGAAGCGCTGCAGCTGCTCGGCGCTCGCGGGGGGTGCGTCCTTGCGCGGGGGCGCGAGCGTGCGCGATGCGTCGGCGGCGACATGGAGCTCGTAGAGCGCGATCAGCACGGCCTGCGCGAGGTTGAGCGATGGATGATCGCTCGTGGGAATCGTGACGACGGCGTGGGCGCGGTCCAGCGACTCATTGGAAAGGCCGTGGTCCTCGCGCCCGAAAAAAATCGCGACGGGGCCGTCCGCGGCCGCAGCGAGCATCGGCGTAGCGACCTCGCGGGGCGACGTGAGCTTCCACTTGGTTTTGCGACGCCGCGCGGTGAAGCCGGCGGCGAAGACGCAGTCCGCGATCGCGGCATCGAGCGTGTGGTAGTGCTGGATCTGGGCGACGATGTCACGGGTGTCGTGCGCGACGCGCTCGACTCGCGACGGATCGTACTCGACGGGATCGACCAGGCGCAGCTGCTTCACATCCATGTTCTTCATCGCGCGCACGACGGCGGCGATGTTGACCGGATCCTGCGGCTCGACGAGCACCACGCAGACGTTGTCGAGCGCGCTCACGATCGCAGCTGAAAGGTGAGGAAGTGAGCGAGCGGCTGGCGATCGCCGCGAAGGTAGACGCGCTCGCCGTGTGCGCCGCTGAGCACGAGCTGGCCGCGACGGCGCTGGCGGGTGGAAGTCATGTCGTTGATGAGGACGTCGAGGGAGAGCATTTGCGCTGAGAGCGAGGATCGGGGAACTGTAAAGCGAAGCTCGTAGCCCCCGATGGTCTCGCGCGAGTCTGCCGTGAGTGGCGGCGCATCGTCGCCGCCGGAGATCATGCGAACGCGCGTGTAAGAGAAGTCGTTCTCGGGAATCGCAAGCCACGATGCGGGCTCGCGCCAACCCTCGCACCACAGATGCAGCTGCACGCCATCGCTATTGATGTCCGGGCTCTCGTTGTCGAGCCCCGGATCGGGCGCGATTGCAGCGCGAAAGGAGAGTGGTGCTTTCTGCACGTCGACGCGAATCTCGAGCTCGAGGGCGTCCGCATCGATGTCGACACGGGCGCGCGGCTTGCCGGCGGCGGCCCAGCTGTCCTCCGACATGCGATAGCTCTGCTCACCAAGCTCGCGAGTGAACGGAAGCGCGTGAGGAGGCGGAGGAGCGTCGGTCTGTTGTTCGTGCAGCGGCGGATCCGCAGCTGCATCCCGAAAGCCCGTCAGGACAATCGTATCCACCGCGCCCGCGCGCTGGCGCGACAGGAAGGCTCCGTCGTCTCGCCATTCGTATTCCACGATCGGGCCCGCCTTCTCGGTGATGCGAACTCGTTTTTCGTTCATCGCGACATCGCGGATGGCGGAGGACCAACCCCACACCATGCGCACGCGCCCGGCGCGACCCGTCATGCGCACGAGCACGAAGCGCTGATCGCCTGCCCCCGGCGCGCCAGGTGCGGAGGCGCTCCACCACTCGGATGCCGTGGAGGCACTGGCCCACGCGAGAGTGGCGCCCGAGCTCTCGTCGACGAGTCGCACGATCGCGCCCGCCTCGACGTCGGCGCGCCGTGAGTCTCGCGTGAACGAAAATCCATCTTCGAGCCCGCTGCCACCCTCCAGCGGATGATCAACCCACGCAGTTGGACCCTCCACGCGGACGCGCGCGTGCACGGGGAGCTCGACGCGCACCACATCGCTCGCGCTCCATCGTAGCTCGTCGAAGAGCGCGTGCGAAGTCACGGTCAGCGCGCGCTCGGCAATCACCGGCGGATCGTCCGAGATGCGCGCCCGCGCGCGCACGGTGCCGAGATCCGTTCGCTCATCGTAGGCGAGCAACGCTCCCGACTCTGCCGGCTGCGAGTGCCCATTCACGAGCGGCGCGTTGTGCGCGAGCGTGCTCCGATACCAGTGCAGCGAGCGATCGACGTAGCTCCCGGTGCCCATGTCGTCGAGGATGCGGCGCGAGCCGTGCGCGAGCAAAAGGTTGAGACGATCGGGATGGCCGTGGCCGCCGCCGTGATGACCGTAGTCGAGCGCGACGTACACCTTTCCGCGCTGCCGGCGGAACACCGCGATCCCCTGCCCCTTGAGCAGCGCAGAGGGCACGCTCTCGCGCGCGAGGCTCGGCAGCATCTCGCGAGCGAAGAGGAGCGAGCGCCACCCGAGATCCGCGCGATTGAGCGCGCTCGCCGGCTCGTTGCGCTCGGACTCGGCGGCCGAGCGCCAGCGGCCGGTGTCGCGATGCGGAATGTCATCCGCGTAGAGCGCCGCGAGCGCGCCCGTAAGACGCGAGTCATCCGCGCGCGCGAGGCCGAGCTCGCACGACTCGGCGGTGCGCCACTGGCGCAGCGATGCGCCGTACTGCGAATCGCGGCGCGCAGGGAACGTCAGATCGGGGAAGGCGGTGAGAAAGGGCGTCGAGAATCCCGCCTGGAAGCGCGCTCGCAGCTCGGCCGGAAGCTCGTAGCCCGCCACCTCGGCCATCGTCACGCCGTACCAGAGGCCGCGGTGCGAGAAGAGGTGGTAGTTCTCCCCCTCGTACCAGCTGCCGTCCGCGAGAAGCCCGATGCTCAGCTGCGCGAGGAGTCCCGACCGCGAATGGATCGCGTGCTCTACGAGCGCGAGGTCGCCGAGCGAGCGGCCGGCGGCGAGGAGCGCGGCGTTGTTCCAGAGCTGGCGATTCGATTCGCCTTCGTCGTACGAGCGGATGAGCGCCGCGCTCGGCGCGACCACTCGCTCGCGAAAGTGTGCGGTTGAGCTCTCCCCGGCGTTTGCGTCGTCGAGAAGATCGGCGGCTATAACGAGCTGCAGCAGCCAAATCGATTCGAGATACGTGCTGAAGAACGGGCGCGAGGGGCCGAGCACGTTGTCGTCGAGTGGGTAGCGACTGTAGCGATCGGCGTACTCGTCGAGTGTGGCTCGCGTGAAGGCGGCCAGGCGCGGGGAGGAGCCGAGCGCGTGGAGCGCGGCGGCGTGTACAGCGCGCTCCGCGCGCCAGAGCTGCGCGAACATCAGCCACCAGCGATGGTGGCGCTCGCCCGTCTGCATCGCGTGGCAGGTGGGGCAGCGGTGCGCGTGCGGCGAGTAGGGGTCGAAGTCGAGCGGCGCGCCATCGGTTGGGCAGCGGCCGCCGTCGCGCGTGAGCATCGCCTTCTGGCCGGAGATCGCGGGCGCCTCGCGGAGCACGCGCTCCATGTCGGCGCGGAGCGAGGCGGTGAGTGGCGCGAGGGCGCCGGTGGCGATCGCCTGGCGCTCGGCGAGATCTCTTGAATTCAAGAGAATTGTCACGGTGCTCGCGGCGCGCCTGGCGGAGCGGAGCTGACGTACCACGATGCCAGCGTCGCGAGCTCGCCGCGCAGATCCATTGTCACGCCCTCGAGACGGCGCGAGGCGCCCTGCACGCCGCGCGCGTGGTAGATCCATGCGACGGGCATCCGCGCATCGAGCTCATTCTCCACGAGACTCCAGCGCGCGCGGGCGCTCGAGTCGGGCGCCGAGCGGGCGGCGGCGAGGAGCGTGTCGAGGCGCGGCTCGTGGAAGCCGGCGTAGTCGAGCGCGCTGCCGGCGAAGCGGGAATCGAACATGGCAGAGAGATACGACAGGGAGAGGTCGCCGGGAATGCCGGTGTAGAGCGCGTCGAAGCGGCGCGGCGTCGCGCGCGCCTCGGCGAGAAAGGAGGCGAGCTCGCGCTGCCGGATGTCGACGCGCACGCCGATCCGCGCGAGATCGGACTGGATGAGTTGCTCGGCCGCGTTGTCGGAGCTGCCGACGGTGAGGAGCTCGAGCGTGAGCGCGCGGCCAGCGCGGCGCCGGATGCCGGTGGCGGTGCGCGGCCAGCCAGCGGCGCCGAGCAGCGAGTCGGCGCGCGCGCTGTCGGGCGCGGCGACCATCGCGGAGGGTGTGGCAAAGGGATGCGTCGAGGGGATCGCGTTGGCGGACGGCTCGCCGTAGCCGTGCACGGCCACCGCGACGATGCGCTTGCGGTCGATCGCGAGCGAGAGCGCGCGCCGCACGCGCGCGTCGTCGAAGGGTTGCTTCGAGCTGTTGAACACGATGCCGTAGGACTGCAGCACCGGATAGTCGATCACGCGCAGCAGCGGGTCGCGCGCGACGAG
>PLMM01000265.1:0-4221 GCA_003142495.1 Gemmatimonadota bacterium
AAACGAAGGCCGCGTGCACGATCGACAAGGTGACTGACGGCTTCGCGATCACCACGATGAAGCTCGTGGTGCGCGCGACCGTGCCGGGCATCTCGAGCGACGCGTTCCTGAAGATCGCGCAGGCGACGAAGGATGGCTGTCCGGTGTCGAAGGCGCTCAAGGGGAACGTGAAAATCGAGCTGGACGCGGCGCTGTCGTAATCGCGGTGGGGTGCGGGGGCGGGCGGCTTGCGCCCGTACCCCGGCACACCCAATGTGGACGCAGCTCCGCCAGCGGGCGGAGCCGTCTCCCCACTTTCCCGACCGAGGATTCTTGGCCGCATTCGAGATCCGTCCGCGACGCGCCACCGAGCTCGTCGATGCGAGCTTCCAGCTGCTTCGGCGCTTCTATCCGCAGCTGCTGACGGTGAGTGCGATCGCGATGTCGCCGGGAGTGTTCCTGCGCATCATCCTGCGCGACAAGCTGAGCGATCCAACGGCAATCATGTCGAATCGCGGAACATCACTCGGCGCGGTTGCGCTCAGCACGCTCTGCATCGCGATCGCCGACGCGGTGCTCATTGTCGCGGCTTCGGAGGGATATCTCGAGGGAACGGTCGATCTCGGGCGCGCGCTCTCCGCCGGCGCGAGCAGGCTCGGCTCCGTGATCGTGGCGGTGATTCTGCGCTACCTCATGATCGCGATTGTCTTCTTCGCGCTCTTCGTGGGCATTGCAGTCGTCGCCACATCGATGTTGCACGTCAAGATGGCCATGGTTGGCGCAATGGTGCTCCTCGCCCCCTTCGCCATATGGCTCGGTATCTACATCGCCCTGCGCACCTTTGCAGTGGGTCCTGCGGTGCTGCTCGAGGAGCTCGGGCCGCTCGAGGCGATCAGCCGATCGTGGCGGCTCTCGAAGAATTGTGCGTGGCACATTTTCTTTTCGCTCGGCCTCGCCTTCGTGCTCTACTTCATCGTTGCGCTGATCGCGACCACGATCGGCGCGATGCTGCTGTCGAATTCGCTGGCGGGAATTCTGAGCGCGATCCTGATCATCCCGATCTATCCGTTGCTCGCCGTCGTGTCGACGCTGCTCTACTACGACCTGCGGATTCGGAAAGAGGGCTTCGACCTGCAGATGATGTCGAAGGATCTCGGCGCGGCGGTGCCGCTTCCGGCGGTCTAGGTCGTGTCGGACTTGATCGCGCGCGCGTCGCGGCGCGCGCCATCGGCGACTCCGCCGGACACCACGAACGCCATGAGATCCGCGCTCTCGCCGGCCATCCGCTCCACCTGCAGCGCGGGAACGAGCAGCAGATGCCCTGCGAATGCGTACGCCTGCGGCACATACACCGCGACGTAGTCGGGCATGCCGAAGATGTCGAGCGACTCGCGAGTGACGAAGCCGATCACCTTGGCGCCGCTGCCCGGAACGAGCGACACCGTGACGGGAATATCGAAGCGCCGCTTCTCTCCCACGAAGGCGTTGAGCAGGTCGCGCGTGGATGAGTAGACGAGGCGCACGAAGGGAAGCTTCTCGATGCTGCTCTCGATCACCGATACGATCCCCGCCGTCACGAGCGACGACGCGATCACTCCTACGAGCGTGATCGTGACGATCGTGACGATAAAGCCTGCGCCGGGGATCGACAGGTTCAGCAATCCGTCGATGCGCTGGAAGAGAGCCCAGCACACCCAGAGCGTCACGGCGACGGGCGCCGTGACGATGAGCCCGCGCAGAAAATAGGCGATCAGCTTGCGCATCGTCGTAGGATGAAGCTTCGGGCCGGCTCGCGCCAGCCGAATGGCGCACCGATGCGGTAAGTTTCCGCCGTGACCAGAACGAAAACTTCGCGCACGCACGCGCTCGTGCCGCACGCGCTCTGGCAGCGAGCGGCGGTGCGCCATCTCAAGAAGGCGGACCCGGTGCTCGAGCGCATCATCGAGCGCGTGGGGCCGAATCGCTTCGGTGCGCGCGCCGCGGGCTCGCATCTCGATGCGCTCGTGCGCTCGATCGTGGGGCAGCAGCTTTCCACCTCGGCCGCCACCACGATTCACGGGCGGCTGCTCGTGCTGGTCGGCGAAGCGAACCCTCTGCCCGAGGATTGGCTCGCGCTGAACGATCCAGACATGCGCGCCGCGGGACTCTCGCGCCAGAAGATCGCGTATGTCCGCGATCTCGCGCGCCGCGTGAAGGATGGCGAGCTCCCGATGGACCGGCTGCACCTCATGTCGGACGACGAGGTGATCGAGGCGCTCACCGCCGTGAAAGGGATCGGTGTCTGGACCGCGCAGATGTTCCTGATGTTCAGGCTCGGCCGCCCCGACATTCTGCCGGTGCTCGACCTCGGCATTCGCAACGCGTTTCGCAGCGCGTACAAGCTGCGCAAGGATCCGACGGCGAAGCGCATGCAGGCGCTCGCGAAGTCGTGGGCGCCGTATCGCTCGGTCGCGTCCTGGTATCTGTGGCAGAGTCTCGAGCTGCCGCTGGTCGACAACGATCGTGGCTAAGTCACGAGCGCGTGTGCCGCGCGGCGCGCCACGTGGCGCGCCGTCGAAGCCGGCGCCGCGCGCGGAGCGCTTCGAGCTGTTCGCGATCTGCGCGCCCGGGCTCGAGGATGTGCTCGAGGCCGAGATGCGTGCGCTCGATCTCGATGTGGGCAAGCGCGACATTGGCGGCGTCGCCTTCTCGGGCGGATCGAGCGCGCTCTATCGCGCGAATCTCTGGCTCCGCACCGCGACGCGCGTGATCGCGCGCGTCGGCGACTTCCACGCGCGACTCTTCGATGAGCTCGAGCGCCACTCGCGAAAGCTCGCGTGGGGCCGCTTCATCGACGGCGGGCAGCCGGTGCGCCTGCGCGTCTCGACCAGCAAGTCGCGCCTCTATCACAGCGGCGCCGTCGCGCAGCGCATCGCCGAGTCGATGGAGAAGTCGACGGGGATCGCGCCCACCGTGACGGGCGGTGGCGACGATGATGACGAGACGGGCGACACGCCGCTCGTCATCGTGCGCCTCTATCGCGATCAGTGCACGGTGAGCATCGACTCGTCGGGCGCACTCCTCCATCGCCGGGGCTATCGGCTCGCGACCGGCAAGGCCCCGCTGCGCGAGACCCTCGGCGCTGCGCTCCTCTTCGCGAGCGGCTGGGACACGCAGACGCCGCTGCTCGACCCGCTCTGTGGCGCGGGCACGATCCCGATCGAGGGAGCGCTCATGGCGCGCCGCATTCCGCCGGGGCTCAATCGCGCGTTCGCGTTCATGCAGTGGCCTGGCTTTCACGAGCCCACGTGGAAGAAGATGCTCGACGAGGCGCGCGCGCAGATCCTTCCCGCGGCGCCCGCGCCGATCCTCGGCTCCGATCGCGACGCGGGCGCGATCGTCGCCTCGCGCGAGAACGCCGAGCGCGCGGGAGTGGCGGCGGACATCGCGTTCGAGGAGAAGGTGATCTCGCGCATCGCTCCGCCCGCGGATTCCGTCGCGGGCGCCATCGTGACGAATCCGCCGTACGGCGTGCGCGTCGGCGATCGCGACGCGCTGCGAAATCTCTATGCGCAGCTCGGCACGATCGCGCGCGATCGCTTTCCCGGCTGGCGGCTCACGGTGCTCTCCGCAGATCCGCGGCTCGACAGCCAGATCGGCGGCGAGATGGAGAAGATCCTCGCGACGAAGAACGGCGGAATAGCCGTTCGGGCGATGCGCTCGGCTACTTGATCAGCCCGAACCAGCTCGCGATGAGCGCGAGCGCGGAGCCGGACATGATGAGCGCCGCGAGGTTGCCGAATGCATTGAGCGTCCATCCGTTCCGGAAGCTGCCCATCACCTTCGAGTTGTTGCAGATCACGAGCACGATGATGATGAGCGGCGGCGCCAACATGCCGTTGATGACGGCGGACCAGAGCAACAGCCGAATCGGATCGATCGGCGTGAACGTCAGCGCGACGCCGATCAGCATGGAGGCCGCCATCACAATGTAGAAGTTGCGCGCCTGGTGGGGCTGCGTGTCCATCCCGCGTTGCCATCCCGCCCCCTCCGCCACCGCGTAGGCTGCTGATCCCGCGAGCACGGGAACACCGAGGAGTCCTGTGCCCACGAGACCGAGAGTGAAGAGAAGCGCCGCCGCCTTGCCGGCCACGGGCTCGAGGGCCTTCGCTGCCTCGGCCGCGGTCTGCACGTCGGTGTGCCCGTGTAGATGTAGCGTCGCTCCCGTCGTGAGGATGATGAAATACATGACGACGTTCGAGA
>PLMM01000265.1:4253-9134 GCA_003142495.1 Gemmatimonadota bacterium
GCCTGCCAGAAGAAGAGATAGGGACTAATGGTCGTCCCGAAGATCGCGACGAAGGTGAAGAGGTAGTCCTTCTTGAGCGAGATGTCAGGAAGCAGCGTCCCTTTCAGAACGTCGATCCACGCCGGCTTCGCGAGGAATGCGGCGATGACGTACGCAAAAAGCACGAGCGTCAGCCATTTGAAGATCTTGAGAAGTCGCGCGTACGAGCCATACATCAGAAAGAGCAGAATGACGATCGCGAACACCGGCACGAAGTAGCCACGCTTGATGTGCGTCAGGAGCTCGGCGCCCGCGGCCATTCCCGAGAGATCCGCGGCGATGTTGATCGTGTTGCCGACGACCACCAGAATGCACGCGAACCAGAGGAGCGACGGCGGATAGTGTTTTTTTAGTACCGACGCCAGCCCGCGACGCGTGACGAGGCCGATCCGCGCACACATGAGCTGCACGGCCACCATGAGTGGGAAGCTGAGCACCGCCGTCCAAAGCAAGCCGTATCCGAAGGCGGCGCCCGCCTGCGAGTACGTGGAGATGCCGGACGGATCGTCATCCGCGGCGCCCGTGACCAGCCCGGGTCCGAGATCGCCGAGGAAGGCGCCGATGCCGTGCGTGCTCTTGCCGTCACGCGGCTTTTGACGCGGGCGCTTCTTCTCCCGGCGCCCCTCTTCGAGCTGCTTGGCCGTCATGATCCGCGTAAACGCACGTAGCGAGCCACGTGCTTCGGCCCATCACTCACGAACGACCTCGCGTCTCCGCTCGTCGGGAAGAAACATCGAGAGCAGGAAGCTCACGATGCCCACAACGATCGCGCCCCAGAACGCCGCGCGGAATCCGGCGACGTGAAAGTCGATTCCGAACTTCGACGCCAGGGCGCTCGTAAGGAGCATCATCACGGCATTCAGAACGAAGGTGAACAGTCCGAGCGTGACGATGAGCAGGGGAAAGGCGAGAAAGGTCAGAATGGGTCGCACGAAGGAATTCAGCACGCCGAACACCAGCGCGACTCCGGCGAGACCGATCCAGTTGCCCTGGAAGGTGATGCCGTTTACGAGACGCGTCGCGGCGTACAGCGCGATCGCGGTCACCACGATCCTCATGAGAAATTTCATATGACCTCGACTGAATGAGATGACTTCGGAAGATCCTCGGCGAGCCCGCGCATGCTGCGCAGCTCGGGCCACGCGACCGCCACCGCGCTCACCACGAGCACGGTGACGATGCCACCGCCCACCACTGACACTACGGGCCCGAGCAGCGCCGCGCTCGCGCCGGACTCGAAGCCGCCGAGCTCGTTCGAGGTGTCGATGAATACGCTGTTCACGGCCGACACGCGCCCACGCATCTCGTCGGGAGTGCNNTGCGGAGCTGCACCAACGTCTGTCGCACGACGACGCTGATCATGTCCAATCCGCCCGCGAGTATCAACATCGCGAGCGAGAGCGGAAAGGAGCGCGAAAGTCCGAAGACGATCGTCGCGAGGCCGAAGCCCGCGACGGCGACGAGCAGCGATCGCCCGGCTTTGCGCATCGGGGCGCGGCCGAGGAGGAGAAACGCGACGAGTACCGCACCGATCGCAGGTGCCGCACGCAGCCAGCCGAAGCCTTCCGCGCCGACGTGCAAAATGTCCTTCGCGAACACGGGGAGGAGCGTCGTCGCGCCGCCGAAGAGGACGGCGAAGAGATCGAGCGTGATCGCGGCGAGAATGACCTTCGTGTGCCAGACGAAGCGCACACCACCGAGGAGCGTCTGCATCGTCACGGCCTTGCGGACGCGCACGACCTGCTGCCCGCGAATCTGCGTGAGGCAGATGACGAAGACCATCATCAGCGCGGCGTCGATGATGTAGACGGCTCCGGCGTGATGCTGCCAGGCGATGATCAAACCGCCGAGCGCGGGGCCGATGACGCTCGCGAGCTGCCAGCCGACGCTGTTCCACGTCACGGCGTTGGCAAACTTCTCCGCCGGCACGAGCTGTGGCAGGAGCGCGGCGACGGCGGGGCGGTGAAAGGAGAGCGCGACGCCGATGATGAAGAGCGTGATGTAGATGAGCGGGATCGGCGCAACGGTGAAGGAGATCGCCGCGAGCGCGAGTGAGCCGACTATCAGCAGCAGCAGCGACGACACCGCCACGCGTTTGCGATCGAAACGGTCTGCGACGTGGCCGGCGGGGAGCGCGAGCAGGATGATCGGAACTACCTGCACGAGACCGACGTAGCCAAGGGCGAGCGCTCGGCTCGTGCGCTCGTAGAGCTCCCATCCGATCGCGACGTCGATCATCTGCGAGCCCATGCTGGCGGCGAGGCGGCCCGCGATGAAGAAGCGATAGTCGGAGTAGCGAAGCGCCGCGTACGGGTCGTGCTTCACCGCCTCAGCGGAGGCTGGCATCGCGATAGACGTCGTGGCCGTCGAGGAGAGTGAGGAGCACGTGCGCCTTCGATATTTGCTCGGGCGGAATCGCGAACAGGTCGCGATCGAGGAGTACGAGATCCGCCGCTTTGCCGACGGTGATCGAGCCGGTGATCTTCTCGTCGAAGGCGAGTTGCGCGCCGACGATCGTGTAGGCGGCGATCATCCGGTTGAGCGACACCCGCTCCTTTGGCAGCCACGGAGCGCACGGCGCGGTCGCGGCGGGATCGCAACGCGTGACGCCCACCTGAATGGCCTCGAGCGGATTGAGCGACGAGACGCCCCAGTCGCTGCCGCCAACGATTGTGCCGCCCGCCGCGGCGACGTCGCCGAGCGGGTAGAGGCGGCTCGAGCGCTCGGGGCCGAGCACGGGCTCGGTGAGGTCGCGGATGTAGCTGTCGCGGAAGGCCCAGAGCGCCTGGAAGTTCGCGTACACGCCGAGCGACTTGAAGCGCGGCAGGTCGAGCGTGTCGATCATCTCGAGGTGCGCGATGTGGTCACGCGCATCGTGGGCGCCGTTCGCGCGCTGCGCCGCTTCGATCGCGTCGAGCGACATGCGCACGGCGCGATCGCCGATCGCATGCACGTGGATCTGGAAGCCAGCCTTGTCGAGCGCGATGGCGAGCGAGTCGAAGCCGGCGGGGGTGAGATTCGCGGGGCCGCGATCATGCGTGTCGAGATACGGCTCGAGAAGCGCGGAGGTGTGCGACTCGATCACGCCATCGGCGAAGATCTTGGCGCTCGTGGCGCGCAGGCGATTGCCGGCGAACTGGTCGCGCAGACGAATGATCTGCGGGAGCTGTGAGACGCCGGCGGCAGGGTCGACGTAGATCGACGCCACGACGCGAGCATTCAGCGAATCCCGCTTGTCGAGCGTCTGATAGGCGACGAGGATGTCGCTGTCGGCGCTCGCCTCCTGCAGGCCGACGATGCCGAGCGAGTTTGCGTATTGCACCGCGCGCAGGAGGCCGTCGACGCGCTGCTCGGAGGTGATTTTCGGAAGAAAGCTCGAGACGAGATCGGCCGCGCCCTCGCGCAGCGTTCCCGAGGGACTCCCTGCTGCGTCCCGCTCGATGCGGCCGTCAGGCGGATTCCTGGTTTGCGCTGTCACGTGCGCGAGCGCGAGCGCGCGCGAGTTCACCCACGCGGAGTGCCCGTCCGCGGCGCGCACGTAGGCGGGGCGGTCGGGGATGAGTGAGTCGAGGAGCTGGCGCGATGGGTTCGCGCCTGGGAACACGGGGAGCTGCCACCCGTGTCCGCGAAACCACGTGCCGCTCGGATTCGCCTTCGCGCATTTGGCGATCGAGTCTGCCACCTGCGCCGGCGTGGTGAGATCGTCGAGCGCGCACTCGCTCATGCGGAGGCCGGTGGTCACCGGGTGCAGGTGCGAGTCGTGAAAGGCGGGGAGGAGCATGCGCCCCGCGAGCTCGATCACGTGCGTCTGTGGGCCGACGAGCTTCGTGGCGCCCGCGTCGTCGCCGACGAACACGATGCGCGTGCCTTTCACCGCGACCGCGCTCGCGTGCGGCTGCGTCGAGTCGACCGTGTACACTGGGCCGCCGCGAAAGACGATGTCGGCGTAGTCGTGCGAGGCCTTCGTGCACGACGTCGTTGCCGCGAGCGCGAGGAGCAGCGCGCACGTCGTCGCGCGCATCACAGCTGGTTCAGGAGATCGTCGACGAAAATCTGCGCCTCGCGAGTGAGGTAGAGTCCGAGCACCGTGAGCGCGAGCCCGAGAACGATCCCGACGGCGTTCAGCGACGAGTACGTATCGTTCCGCGGAGCATTCGGCGCAACCTTGCGATTCACCTCTTCCATCGTCGCGTGCACGGGAACGAGCGCGAAGACGGAGCCGAGGGCGATCGTCCACCACGGATACTGTAGAAAGGCACAGAGCGCGAGCCCGAAATAGATCACCGCGAGCCCGCCCGAAGTCCAGCCGACGGTGACGAAGCGTGACTGCGCATCGGTGCGCACGTCCGCGAAGAGGCCGTGCGCAGTGATCGGCGCCGCCACCGCGCGCCAGAACGGCGAGCCGCCGCTTCCTTTTCGCGTGTTCATCATCTGCCAGTTCTTGTAGAACCAGTAGATCTGATAGAGCGACAGCGTCGTCATCGACATCACGATGAGCTTCTGTCGCGACACGGCGAAGTACGGTGCGTCGGTGGCCGGCGTCGGCGCTCCAGTCATCCAGCCGCGGGAGTCGCGGGCAGAATCTGCGCGTCGGCGTCGACATCGAGCATGGGATCGAACAGATCGAGCGGAGTCATCGCGTCGGCATCACGGCAGGCGTTGAAGGCTCACCAATGATGGCGACTCGAGGCGTCGCGCGCACCCCGCCAATCGGTCAACGTGGAGTCAGTCGACCTTCTTCATCTGCATGCCGCCGCAGCAGCTCGAAGTCACCGATTCGCACGCGTCGTGCCCTCGAGCGCGCATGCCGGCGCGGATGCCAGCGCGGATACCGGTGCTTGT
>PLMM01000242.1 GCA_003142495.1 Gemmatimonadota bacterium
CGCCATCAGGCACTCCGCCAGCACCACCTGCGCCTCGGCCGTGCGCCAGTGTTTGGGCCCGAGCCTCTTCAGGCTCATCGCGACAGCACCCTCCATTGTCGGCACGGCTTCTCTCGCGCGATGCGTGGCGAGCAGCACGCGACCCATGCCGACGCGACCGGAAATTATTTGCTGCTGTGCGTCGGCATTGTTCGTATCCATCCTTGCCAGCATTCCACTCAAGAGCGTCTCCGCCTCGGCGTAGTGCCTGCCCTCTTCCAGCGCGCGCCCGAGATTCATGGAAATCGCCTGCGTTCCTTGCCCATCGGGACCTTGCAGCTTTTGGTTCATCGCCAGCGCCCGACGCAGGAACGTCGCCGCGCTGTCCGGCCGACCTTCCAATCGAAGCACGACGGCCATCTCATTCAGATAAAAGGCGATGCTTATGTGGTCGGCGCCATAGAGCGTTCGGTCGATCGCCATCGCCTGCTCCAAGAGCCGCTCGGCCTCGTCGAACTCCCCTCGCTCGCGCACGACCACGGCCAGATTGCTCAGGTTCGCGCTCACCGCATCGTGGTTCTCGCCAAACAGCCTTCGATCGATGGCGAGTGCTTCCCGCAGCAGCGAGTCCGCTTCGTCCAGGCGGCCCTCCGTGCGGAGCAACTGCCCGAGGTCGTTCAGGATCGACGTGACACTACGATGATCGTTCCCCAGTGCTTTGCGGTCGATCGTCAGCGCCTGCCGATAGTGCTGCTCGGCCTCCGCGTAGCGACCCAGTCCTTCCTCGGCCCTCGCCATGCGGCGAATCGCCTCGGCGGTGGCCGGATGACTCGGACCAAGCAGGCGCTCGCGAATCGCGAGTGCCTGCTGGAATTCCGCGATGGCCTCCTTGTTCTCGCTTCGCATCAGAAGCAGCTCGCCCAGCGATACGCGGCTCGTGGCGACCGTCAGGTCGCTGTCACCGTGAAGCTCGCGTCGTATGCGGAGCGCCGAGCGATAAAGCGGATCCGCCTCGGGAAGGTTGTCCTTCTCATTGAAGAGCTCCGCGAGATGATCGAGGCTCTGCGCCGTCGCGTCGTTGTTCTCTCCGAACAGCTTTCGGCGAATCGCGAGCGCGCCTCGCAGGAGCGTGTCGGCCTCTGCGAGACTGTCCTCCTTCGTCAGCACGTCGCCCAACTGATCCATCGCCTCGGCCACCGACGCGTTGTCGCGACCGTATAGCGCGCGTCGCTCCGTGAGCGACTGGCGGAGCTCCTTCGTCGCCTTGTCGTACACGCCGAGATTCATGTACACGCCGCCCAGCGCGCCCTGCAACTCGGCGCGAACGTCCGGCTGATTCGCGAGCGAGGTGTCTATCCGCTCGGCGCCGCGATCCAGCAGCGCGCGCGCCGTGACATCGCTGGGCTTGTCCGCCGTGGGTGCGAACGGGTCTGCGGCGCCGAAGATGCTCACGAGATAGGCCTTCACCGCCACTGCCTTGCGCGCCTCCGACTCCGCGCGGCCACGCAGCTGCCGCTCGCGGCCCGCCGCGCCCAGGAGTGCGATCGTCGCCAACGCAGCGAGAGTCACCTGCAGACGATGCCGCCTCACGAACTTTCCCGCGCGATATCCGAACGAATCGGCGCGCGCGCTTACCGGCTCGTGACTCAGATAGCGCCGAATGTCGTCCGCCAACGCGCCGACGGTGAGATATCGTTCGGCCGGCACTTTCTTGAGCGCCTTTGCCACAATGTTGTCGAGGTCGCCTGCGAACGCGCGCCGCAGCCGCTCGGGCGACGTATCGCGCGCCGCCGCGAGCCGTTCGACGTCCTCGCGCGTATGCGAGCCACCCGGCTTCAACGCCAGCGACAGCGGCCCCGATTCCGTGTTCAGGATCGCGACCACGTGTTCGGCCGGTGTGCGCGCATCGCTGCTCGTCGGGTGCTTTCCGGCCAGCAGCTCATATAGTATCACCCCGAGACTATAGACGTCGGTCGCGGTGGTGATGGGCTCGTTCCGTATCTGCTCGGGCGCCGCATACTTGTAGGTGAATACGCCACCGTGCGTACCGGTCAGCACGTTGGAGACTTCTCCTCCCTCCTCCAGCAGCTTCGCGATCCCGAAGTCCAACAGCTTCACCGTGCCGTCCCCGGACACGAGGATGTTTGCGGGCTTGAGATCGCGGTGCACGATGAAGTTCGCGTGAGCGTGCGACACCGCGGCGAGCACCTGCTGGAAGAGTCGCAGCCGCGCGTCGACGGATAGCGTGCGTGCATCGCACCACTCGTCGATCGGCATACCCTCGACATATTCCAGCACGAGATACGGCAGCCCGATTGGGCCCACTCCGGCATCGAGTAGGCGCGCGATGTTGGGATGCGTGAGTCGCGCGAGCGCAGTTCCCTCGCGGCGAAATCGCTCCTCTCCCACCGGTCCTGCGACCGCGAGGCTCAGGAACTTGATGGCGGCAGCGCCCTCGAATCGTCCATCGTCGCGACGCGCGAGCCAGACGGAGCCCATCCCACCCTGCCCGAGCGGCCGCTCGATCGCGTAGCTGCCGAACGTTTGGCCGGCAAGCGTCGACCATTGCGGAAGCTTTGCCGCCTGGTTCTCGCCGAGGAAATCGGCCCTGTCCATCGTCGACTCGTGATCCAACAACGCTTCGAGCTCGGCGGCGAGCACTGGATTCTGCGCTCGCTGGCTCGCGAGCCAGGAGGCGCGCGCGCGCTCAGGTAGCTCGAGCGCCTCGTCCAGCAGGCGGCTCAGTGCGGGCCAATCCTCGTGGCTGAATCGCGTCATCGTCTCGACCTGTGCGAGGTGACCGGCGTTGTAGTGCCTCAATATGCAGGTCACGGAACGCGCCGGCGAGTGAGGAGCGCCGGCCATATCGGGCACTCGCGCCGCTCTCGCTCATCTCACGGAGGACAGGGATCCTACGACACTCCGGCGACGGTATTGCCGCGGTGGGATGGCGCTCCGAAGATGCGTATGTCGGCGAAGCTCAGCAGAACTCTCACGCTGACGAGCACACAGGATGCTGCCCAGGCAAGCGCCGCATGCGCGCCACAGGCTAAGTGAGAGCTCCAATGCACGCTCATTCCGGACACACGAGCAGAAGGTCGCGACGCGATCGAACGCGCTCCCTCCGTCACTGTGCCCATTCGCTTGCCTCGGGCGTGTCGCCTTCGCCTACCACGACCGGGTCAATATCGCGCCACTGCACTACGTCGTTGCGGCGGCCCAGTCCTGACTGTCGGATCATCGTTCATGGCGCGCGCTACACGCCGAAATCGCCGCGGACGAGAGCCCACTGGAGCAGCGTGCGGCCCCGTCGCGCTCAGGCGTTGAACTCGCTGGCCGGCTGCCCGATCCAACGCGTGTGTGCATCGTCGGCGGTCGCGCATCTCAGGGTGCGCCTCACCAACTATGACGACGCGACGGCCGAAGGCACACGCCACCTGATCATCACGACCTTCAAGACGTCGTTCACCACCAGACAGGACGCCGCGGCGTACGCGAATATCGCCATCGTCCGCGGCCACGGCAGCCCCACCAGGCCCGGTAGACCCACCCGCGTCAGCACGGTGCCCACGAGCGCGTCCGCCGCCAGGGCGGCCAGGAGCGTCGTGCTCGGCATCGTCGACCAGAACGCGCGTCGCTCGCGGGCCGACACGACGGAGAACACGGCAAAGTAGAG
>PLMM01000066.1 GCA_003142495.1 Gemmatimonadota bacterium
CTCTGGATCATCCGCATCAACGCCGCCGCGCATCAGCACGACATGAGCTACAGCGTCTTCATGCACGGGCTCAAGAAGGCCGGCATCGAAGTCGATCGCAAGATTCTCGCGGATCTCGCGGTGCGTGACCCGTCGGCGTTCACGATGCTCGCGGACAAGGCGCGCGCTGCACTGACCGTCGCGGCCTGACGAAAGCGCACTTCGCATCCGGTTCGGATCAGCGGCGGCAGCGCGACCTCGTCGCCGCTGCCGCCGTTTCGTTTCTCCTCATCGCACTTCCCTGACGAGATGTCCACGACCCTCGCGGATCTGGTCGCACAGCTCGATGCCTTTCGCGACGCCACGCTCGCGCAGCTAGCCGTCGCCGACTCGCTCGACGCGCTCGAGGCGGTGCGCGCGTCGTCGGTTGGGCGCACGCGCGGCGCGCTCAACGACTACAAGGCGCAGCTTCCGAAGCTCGCCGGCGCCGACAAGCCCACCTTCGGCGCGCGTTTCAACGCCGTGAAGGTCGAGCTCGAGGCCGCGATCGACGCGCGCCACGCCGCACTCTCCGCCTCCGCGCCCGCGGCAGCCGCGCTCGATCTCTCGATGCCCGCGCGCCGCCAGTGGCGCGGCGCCAAGCATCCCGTCACCATCGTCCTCGAAGAGATCGAGGGAATCTTCCGCGACCTGGGCTTCACGATCGCGACGGGCCCCGAGGCCGAGCACGAGTGGTACAACTTCGGCGCGCTGAACTTTCCGCCGGATCATCCCGCGATGGACATGCATGACACGCTCTATCTCGAGCGCGGCGGCCTTCTGCGCACGCACACATCGCCAGTGCAGATCCGCACGCTGCAATCGTATCCGCCGCCGATCCGCATCATCGCGCCGGGAAACGTCTTTCGCCGCGACTTCTTCGATGCATCGCACGCGCCGATGTTCGCGCAGATCGAGGGGATGGCTGTGGACGAGGGAATCTCCTTCGTCGACCTCAAGGCGACGCTCGCCAACTTCGCGAATCGTTTCTTCGGCGAAACGAAGACACGCTTTCGCCCGAGCTTCTTTCCCTTCACGGAGCCGAGTGCCGAGATGGATGTGGCGTGCCGCATCTGCAACGGTGCGGGATGCGCAACGTGCAAGCAGACGGGATGGGTCGAGATCCTCGGCTGCGGCATGATGCATCCCGCGGTGCTCGAGTCCGCTGGCGTCGACTCGCAGAAATATTCCGGGTGGGCATTCGGGATGGGCCCCGCGCGCATGGCGCTGCAGCGCTTCGGCATCCCTGACATCCGCATCCAGTACGACTCCGACATCGCCTTCCTCGAGCAGTTCGCCCAGTGAACGCATCGTACGAGTGGCTCAAGGCGATCGTTCCGTTCGACTACACGCCCGAGCAGCTTCGCGATCTCATCACCGCGCGCTGCTGCCCGGTCGATGAGCTGGTGCGCCTGCGCGCCGATCTCGCGAGCGTCGTCGTCGGACAAGTCGTCGAGGCGGGCGCGCATCCGGACTCCGATCATCTCTGGGTGACGAAGGTCGACGCGGGGAAGGGCGAGCTGCTCGACGTCGTGTGCGGCGCGCCGAATGTGAAGGTGGGCGCGAAGTATCCGTTCGCGGCCGCAGGGACGACGCTCCCCGGTGGCCTCAAGCTCGAGAAGAGAAAAATCCGCGGCGCGACGTCGAACGGCATGCTCTGCTCCGCCCGCGAGCTCGGCCTCGGCGAGGAGCACGACGGAATTCTCGAGCTGAACACGAATCTGCCGCCGGGCGCCCCGTTCCTCGACGCGATGCCGGTTGGCGACACGCGCATCGTCGTCGACGTCACGCCGAATCGCCCCGATCTCCTCTCGCACGTTGGAATAGCGCGCGAGATCGCAGCCGCGACCGGAGGCACGGCCGCGCTCCCCACGCTCGATGGCGCGACAGCGAAGGTGCCCGCCGCCGCGCGCGGCGATCGCGAGGGAAGCGCGGGCCCGGTGCGCGTGACGCTCGAAGATCCCGAAGGGTGCCCGCGACTAACCGGCGTGTTCATTCGCGGCGTGAAGGTGGGCCCAAGTCCGGCGTGGCTCGTGGAGCGACTCGTCGCGGTCGGCAGTCGCTCGATCAACAACGTCGTCGACGCGACCAACTACATGCTGCACGAGGTCGGGCAGCCGATGCACGCGTACGACGCGAAGCTGCTCGCCGGCCCAGCGATCGTCGCGCGCCGCGCGCGCGCGGGCGAGACGCTCCGCACGCTCGATGGCGTGAATCGTACGCTCGATCCCTCAATGACCGTGATCGCCGACGCCGAGCGCGCGCAGGGCGTCGCTGGAGTCATGGGCGGAAGCACGAGCGAGGTGAGTGACGCAACCACCGACATCTTCCTCGAGGTCGCGTACTTCGATCCGTCGAGCATCCGCCGCACGCGACGCGCGCTGCAGCTCTCCACGGACGCGAGCTATCGCTTCGAGCGCGGCGTCGATATCGAGGGCATTCCACGGGCGCTCGAGCGCGCCGCGCAGCTGCTCATCGCTGTCGCAGGCGGGAGCATCGAGGGCGCGCCGATCGATCTCTATCCGGTACCGCGCCACGCCCTCTCGATCACGATCGACAGCGCGCGCGTCGCCAAGCTCCTCGGCGAGCCCGTCGCCGAGCCGGACATCGCGACGCTGCTCGCGCCCGTCGGCTTCGCGGTGGGTGCATTCGCGAATGCGCGCGCGTCCGTCACCGTGCCGACGTGGCGCCCCGACGTCACGCAGTCCGTCGATCTCGTGGAAGAGATCGCGCGCCTGCGCGGCTACGATTCCTTCTCGAACGAACTGCGTCCCTTCCGCCGCGGCACGGTGCCCAACTCGCCGCTCGCCGTGCTCACGAAGAGGGTGCGCGAGCGCTGCGTGTCCGCTGGGCTGCTCGAGGCGCTCTCGATGCCGTTCGTGCGCGGCGGCGACGACTCGCACGTGAAGCTCGCGAATCCGATGGCCGAGGATGAGGGCTATCTGCGCCGCGATCTCCTCGAGACGCTCGCCAAGCGCGCAGAGCACAATCTCGCGCAGCGCCATCGCGACGTGCGCCTCTTCGAAATTGGGAGCGTCTTCGCCCCCACGCCGGCCGGGCTGCCGCGCGAGGAGATGCGCGTGGCGGCGATCGTGCTCGGGCATCGTCATCCGCCGCACTGGTCGGACACGAGTGCGCCCGACTTCGACGAATGGGATGCGAAGGGACTCGCGGAGCTGATCGCCACGGCGATTGGCGGAGCCGCGCAGACCGAGTTGCGCGCGGCGCCCGACTCCAGCGCGCTCTGGGAGGTCGCGATCTACGGAGAAGCGCGCGGCGTCGTCCGTCGACTCGCGCTCGACGCGCCCGTGTGGGCGCCGGCCGCATTCGGCGTCGAGATCACGCTCGTGCACGTGTCGTCCGCCCCCGTCGCTCCACCCGGCCAATCGAAGCTCGAGCACCCCGACCTCGGCGCACCGACTTCGCACTTCAACTTCAAGCCATTCCCATCGACGCCGTCGACGTTCGTCGATGTCGCGCTGCTGGTGCCCAACGATCTTGCGGTGTCTCGCGTCGAAAGCGTCATCCGCGAGGCAAGCGGCGAGCTGCTCGAGTCGCTGAGCCTGCTCAGCGAATATCGCGGCGCGGGAATCGCCGAGGGCTTCCGCAGCGTTGCGTGGCGATTGACCTTCCGTCATCCGGAACGCACTCTACGTGACAAGGAAGTCGCCGGTCGCCGCGACAAGCTTTTGCGAACCCTGGAGGGAGAGCTAGGTGTCAGACAGCGAACGACCTGACCTGGTCGCATTCCAGGAGCTCGAACACCTGATCGAGGCGCTTGCCGACGAAATGGCGAGCTGGCGCCGTCGCGCCCACGAGGCCGAGGCGAAGGTGAAGGCCGTCCCCGCCAGCGGAGGAAAGGCCAGCGCCGCGGCACTCGAGAAGGAGAATCGCGAGCTCCGTGAGCGTCTCGAGGCCGCGCGCGTGCGGACCAAGCAGCTCCTCGAGAAGCTGCGCTTCCTTCGCCAGCAGCAGGAAACGGAGGCGCACCGATGAGCCGCAAGTCTTCGGTCAAGGTGACGATCGTCGGCGAGGAGTACACGATCCGGAGCGAAGAGCCCGCCGAGCATACGCGCGCCGTTGCGAAGTACGTCGACGAGATGATTCGCGGGGTCATGAACGCCGGTGCGACCGTGGAATCGCACAAAGCAGCGATTCTGGCGGC
>PLMM01000387.1:0-186 GCA_003142495.1 Gemmatimonadota bacterium
GTCGTCACGAAGGATGCGGGCGGCAACATACTCAGCGGCCGCGTCATCTCCTTCAACTCGAGCAATACCGGCGTCGCGACGATCGATGCGAGCGGTGTCGCGACCGGCGTCTCTCCCGGCTCCTCGACGATCACCGCGTCGAGCGAAGGGAAAACCAGCAATCCTGCGACGCTCACCGTCACCGCG
>PLMM01000387.1:237-7937 GCA_003142495.1 Gemmatimonadota bacterium
CTGACGGGCCGCGTCGTGACCTTCGCCTCGAGTGATCTCACCATCGCGACCGTGAGCTCGAGCACTGGTGTCGCGACCGGCGTGGCGCCTGGCACCGCATCGATCACCGCGTCGAGCGAAGGAAAGACCAGCGCCGCGGCGACGCTCACCGTCACGCCCGTTCCCGTGAACAATGTCGTGCTCCTGCCGGCCAGTCAGTCCGTCGAGGTCGGAAGCACCGTAACGTTCACCGCGACGCCGCGTGATGCGAGCAACAATCCGCTGAGCGGACGCATGATCGTCTATGGCTCGAGCGATCCCACCATCGCCACGATCGACGGCAGCACCGGCGTCGCAACCGGTGTAGCGCCTGGCACCGTCACCATCGGCGCGATCAGCGAAGGGAAGAACGCTACTGCATCGCTCACGGTGAATCCGGCGCCCGTCGCCTCCGTTACAGTGTCGCCGCCGTCGCAGACGATTGTCGATGGCAACTCCGCGACCTTCACTGCGGTGTTGATGGACGTGCATGGCAACACGCTCACCGGACGAGTCGTGACGTGGGGCTCGAGTGATGCGACCATCGCGACGGTCGACAATTTGGGGAATGCCACGTCCGCAGGGCCGGGCACCGCGACAATTACGGCGACGAGCGAAGGGCAGTCGGGATCGGGCACGTTGCAGGTCGACCCGGCACCCATATCATCAGTAACCGTGACGCCCCTGGTCGCCACCGCAGCGGTGGGTGAGACGGTGCAGCTCACCGCGATGGTTCAGGAGCCGCCGGGCGGCAAGGGCCACGGACACCCCGTCATGTGGAGCTCGAGTGATGATTCCGTCGCCAAAGTCGACAAGAAAGGCCTTGTCACGGGCGTTGGGCTCGGAGCGGCGACTATCACCGCAACGGCACAGGGGCAGAGCAGCGCGGCGGTGGTGACGATCACTCTTTGATCGTCCTCGCGATCAGCGAATCGCGAAGCTGAGCGAAGCGCCGAGTCGCGGGCCGCCCTGATCGAATCCAACCGTTGGCGTGAGGTGCGGCAGCTCCGAGCTTTTCCTCGTCGTCACAGCGAGACTCGACGGTGGGTACGGATCGCCGCGCGCACTCGATGCGTGGAGCGCCGCCTCGATGGCGCCGAGCAGCCAGATGCCGCCGCCGACTGCAGCGCCCGTCGTCAGATTCTTTCGCTTCGTCCCCGCCTGATACGGCTGGCCGAACGGATCCGTGAAGATGATGGGACTCGATTTCAGTGCCCACACCGCGCTCGCCGCCACGCCGCCCAGCACGACGATACCGAGCACGGGTTGGTGCGTGTAGAACTGCCCGCCGCCGGGGAGGATGCCGAGCGCGAACGCTTGGCCCGGGCTGCGATCGAGCGCGCCGATGCGCGACGTCACCGCGCCGCGATCGACTGCGTTGGGGCGCAGCTGCAGATAGTGCTGGAAGTCGGCGACCGCGAGCGACGTCTTCCCTTCGGCCTGATACACGAGCGCGCGCGTGTAGTACACATCGGGCCACGCGGGCGCCGCAGTTGCCGCGCTCGAGAGTGAGCGATCGGCGCCCGACAAATTTCGCGCGGCGAAGAAGTCGATTCCCGCGCGCAGCTTGTTCGCTGCCTCTGCGGGATACGTCGTGGGGCGCGGGCTCGCGAGCGCCGCGGCGCGATGCGGCGACTGGCGCGGATCGATGCGCCACAGCTCCGCGTACGCGAGTCCCGTCGCCGCGCCCGCATCGCTCGAGTCGATCTTCATCGCCTCGCTGAAGCGCGTTGCCGCGTTCGTGAGGTCGCTGCGCCGCAGGGCGAGATAGCCGAGCCCAGTCAACGCGCCCACGCGATCGTCGCCGTCCTTGAGCGCGGCTTCGAAGTCCTGCGTCGCGGGCTCCTGCTTCCCCTCTGACGAGAGAATGTAGCCGCGGCCGATCAGCGCGCGCGTGTTGTTGGGATCCACCTGGAGCACGCTGTCGTACGCACCTTCCGCCGTCACGCTCCCTTCGCTCAACTGACGCTCGGCCTCGAGCAGCAGCGTCGTGATCTCGGCGGCCGCGGTGACGCGCAGCGTCGCGTACGGCTTGTCGCCGATGCTGACGACGAGGCTGTCGCCATCCTGCAGCGGCGCCGCCTGCACGGCGAAGTGCGCGATGCCGGCGCGGTCGGTGACCTGCGTCGGCATGCGCGCGTCGCTGCGCTGCGGATATTGGCGGAGCGCGACGATGAGCTGCGGCGCGGGATTGCCGAACGGATCGGAGACGGCAACGGTGACCTCTCGCGTGCCGCGCGCGCCAGCGCCGATGTCGAGCGTTTGCGGCGTGACCTTCACGAGCGAGGGCGCGGACGGGAGCGTCGTGAGCACGAAGTCGGTGACGCCATTCATCTCGACGCCGTCGGCGTCGGCGATTCGCAGATTGTAGTTGCCGGCGGTGCTGCCGGCGGGGATCGAGAACGTCGCGTGTCCGTCGCGATCGGTGTTCGCGGTGAGCTCCGCCTGCGCGCCACCTGGAATCTCGCGCGAGCCGTGCAGCAGCAGTCGCACCCCGGAGAGCGGCGTCGGCCCGCGGCGAATCGTGACGGTGAAGAGTGCGACCGTACCGGCCGTCGCGCTGAAGCCGCGATATGGAAGGTCGACCTCCATCGGGCGAATCGGCGCCGGCGTCGCAATCTCGGCGCGCGCGACCTTGTTCCCGTTCTCGGAGCACGTCTTCATCGCGGCGAGCACCGCGGGCGTGGCTCCGAGATCTTTCAGATTGTCGTTGTCGCGCGCCGTTGGTGCGAAGGCGAGACAGGCGCGCCGGATGATCGCAGCGATCTCGGGCTTGCTGTACGTGGAACCGGTGAGAAATCGAACGAGATCTCCCTTGTGCAGCGGAGCGGCATCTTGGGCGCGCGCCGTGGTGACTGCGAGCGAGAGGCAGAGGGCACCAGTGAGCGCTCTCGCGATGCGAGACATCATCGATTCCGTCGGTTGGTGAGCGTGGGAGACAGTGAGGCGTGCGCTCGAGCACTCGTCGAGGGCCGCGCGCACGTCGCGTTCAATAACTACTCCCTGACTTAACGCTTGTTCGACTCCGAGCGCAACGATCCGTCCTTGCGGGTGCTCTCGCGCTCGTCGGAGCTGACGCGCGGCTCGGCGCCCTTTCCGCCGTAGCCGCTCTCGTGCTCCGTGGTGCGATCCTGCAGGGGCTCCGATCCGGGATGATTCATCTTGTCGGACGAGGGCTTGGCGGGCGGCTTGACGGCCTTCTTGTCGCTGCGGCCGGGCTCGTCGCCACGCTGGCCAGACACGGCCCTCAATCCCTCGGCCGCCTCCGCGCCGGCTCCGGTGGAGGTGCTGCTTTTTGGTTGGTGCTTCGGATCGTTTGTCATCATGCCGCCAGATGAGGGATGCCGGGAAGGAGGGCAGAGGGTGTGCCAAGACTGTTCAGGACGGAGCGATATGGCTCGGCGCGNNTCACGTGACGGCTGTTTACAGGGCGCTCTCGCCACGAAGACCGAACAAGTAACACATAATGGCTATAGTAATGCTAATATGGCGCTATAAAGTTGCTATTATGCCGCTAAAATCAGCGTTGAAATAAACAATTAGGGGATTTTAGCGAACTCTGCTACATATAGTCTTCGCCTTTCCCGCACCAATCGCGCTCCATCAATCGCGCTCGACGTTCGTGATAATGCCCCTCCATAGCCGTTGCGTTTTCCCCGGGCATCTGTCACTGGCATGACCTCTTTCGCACCGTGATCCTGCGCCCGTGACCTACCCCTCCGCCGCTCCACCGTCGAACGCGAATCCGACCGGAATTCCGAAGAAGCTCGCGGAATTTCTCATCGAGTTCGCTGTCGCCGTTCAAAAACATGCGATCTACCCGCAGGGGCATCCGCAGCTCGCCACCGCGGTAGACAAATGCGTGCGGCGCCTCGATGGCATCCTCAACGGCGTCGAGCCGGTCACGTTCGCGTTTGCGCGCAACCAGGTCGTCATCGATAGCGTCGCGACGGATCCGAACAACTCGCTGATGCGCGAGCTCGCGCAGCGACTGCATCGCCAGCGCATCGGCTCGATTCGCGTGCTCCCCGGCGTATTGCGCGACGAGCTCGCCGACTTCCTCTACGCCTCGTCGATCGAGGAGAGCGAGAAGCCGCAGATCGCGATCGCCGCGCAGACGATGCGCTGGCCGCACATCCAGGTCACGACGCTCACGTACGACAAGCTCGAGCTCATGGGCGAGGACAGCGGCCTCACCGACGAGGACAACAAGCGCGCCGGCGCGAAGCTCATCTGGATCGCCCTCGCGCGCGCGACGCTGATGCTCGGCGGCGATCCCGCCAACGAGGAGCTGCTCAGTCCACACGTTCTCGCGAGCGCCATCAACGAGCGGCGCGACCCCGCGTACGACCAGTCGGTGGTCGGCTTTCTCATGCAGCTCACCGAGTCGCTCAAGGGACCGCAGAGCGAAGAGTCGATCAAGGTCACGAGCCAGCTCACGGAGCTGATCAAGTCGCTGCAGCCTGCCGCGCTCGATCGCCTGATGGAGATGGGCGGTGACGCCGAGAAGCGGAAGCGCTTCGTGATGGACGCGTCGCAGCATCTCGCGGCGGACGCCGTGCTCGCGCTCGTGCAGGCTGCGGCGAAAGCATCGAATCAGTCGATGTCGAGCTCCCTGCTCCGCCTCATGGGCAAGCTCGCGCTGCAGGCCGAGAAGGGCGGCTCGCTCATGCGCGCCGGTGCGTCCGCGGCGATGCGCGATCAGGTCGAGCAGCTCGTCGACAACTGGGACACGCGGCGCCTGAATCCCGAGGGCTACCAGGAAGCGCTCGATCGCATGGCGCAGCGTCGCGTCTTCACGCTCATGCTGCAGCGCCAGCATCCCTGCGAGCCCAAGCGTCTCGTTGCCACCGCTCTCGAAACCGACACCCTCGGCGGACCGGTCTGGCTTGCGGTGAATCAATTGATCTCGCACGGCGGTATCGCGATGCTGCTCGATCTGCTCGATCGCGCGCCGGCGAACAACGCCACCGCCGAGGAGCTCTGGCCGCTCGTGGCGACGCCGGACAATCTGCGCCACCTGCTGCGCGAGGAGCAGATCGATCCCGCGCTGCTCGAGCGCATCTCGTCGCGCATGGGACTCGACGTCGTCGAGCTGCTGCTCGATGGGCTCGAGACGAGCGAGACGCGCACGATGCGCCGCAAGCTGCTCGATCTGCTCGCGCGCTTCGGCAACGACGCCGGTCCGATGATCGTGAAGCGGCTCATGAACGAGGACATCCCGTGGTACGTGCAGCGCAATCTGCTCACGCTGCTGGTGCTCCTTCCCAAGGTGCCGGACGGCTTCTCGCCGCAGATTTTCCTCACGCACTCGGACGAGCGCGTGCGGCGCGAGGCGCTCAAGCTGATGCTGCGCATGCCGGAGCATCGGCAGACGACGATCATCGCGGCGCTCAGCGATCGCGATGACGGCATCGTGAAGACCGCGATGGCCGCGGCGCTCGACGACTGCCCGAAGGCGGCGATCCCGCTGATCATACGCAACGTCGAGCGCCGGTCCGTGCACCCCGAGATGCGCGCGCTCGGCATTCGCGTGATAGGTGCCTCGCGCGATCCCGAGACGCTCGAGTGGCTGCTCGGCTACGCGGTGAAGCGCACGAAGATCCTGCGTCGCATGAAGCTGCTGCCGAAGTCGACGGAGATGCTGGCCGCGCTCGCCGGCCTCGCGCACGGATGGAGCGAAGAGTCGAGTGTGAAGACCGTTCTCGAGCGCGCGCAGAAGTCGAAGGACGGCGACGTGCGTTCGGCCGCCCTGCCTCGAAGGAGACCGAGTGACCGATCCAATTCGCTTCCTTAACGCCTTCGGGAAGTCGCTGTCGGCGATGGCGCTCTATGCGCCCACGCACCCGGCGCGCGCGAAGTCCGCGCAGCTGGCGTACGAGGCGGTGCAGGAGCTCCAGCGCCAGCAGCTCGTGCTCAAGTTCTCCTTCCTTGGCGACGAGATCGTTTTTCAGAACCGTCAGCTGCGCGAGCTGAAGGACTGGGAGTGGTGCGAGCGCTTCACGAAGTCAGGCATCCAGCGCATGGAGTTCGTTTCGGAAGTGATCAAGGAGGAGTTCGACGACTTCCTCTATACGATCATGGCCGAGGTGACGCCGGGGTGGAGAGATCCACGTCATACGCAGAGGAAGGAAGGGTCCGAATACACGAGCATCAAGTACGGCGCGATCGGCGTGCGCGGCGATGCGGACCAGTTTCTGACGGATCCGCTCCCGACGATCGGGATGAACTTCCCGCTCGATGAGGAAGCGGAAACGATCGAGATGATCTACGGCGAAGTGGAGGCGGGACGTCCGCTCCCCGCCGGCGAGATCGAAACGGTGGTGGCGTCGCTGTCGGTCGCGATGCACGGCGACAGCGAGATCCTGATGCCGCTGCTGCAGCTCAAGGAGTTCGACCAATACACGACGGCGCACGCGTTGAACGTGTCGGTGCTCGTGATGGGGCTGTCGGAATTCCTGGGACTCGGTGGTCGCGACACGCGCGCGATCGGTGTGGCGGGGCTGCTGCGCGACGTCGGAATGACGAAGGTGCCGAAGGACATCGTGTCGAAGGCCGGGCCGCCGACGGATGAGGAGTGGGACATCATCCGCCGCCATCCGATCGAGGGCGCGCGCATCATCCTCATGAGCGAGCCGCAGCTGGATGTCGCGGCGGTGGTCGCGTACGAGCACCACATGCTTCCGGGTGGACAGGGATATCCGCGGCCGCACTTCGAGCGCGAGTGCCACTACGCGAGCAAGCTGGTGCAGGTGTGCGATTGCTACGACGCGCTGCGCACGCGGCGCTTCCATCGGGGTGCGTGGACGCCGGAGAGCGCGCTGCGGTACGTGGAGGACAAGGCCGGAACGGTGTTCGACGCGGAGATTGCGAAGGCCTTCGTGCAGATGATGCGGCGGTGGGAGCGACGGATCATCCCGCTCGAAGAGGGGCAGCCACTCCAGGCGCGCCCCGCCGACGAGAGCGCGGACAGCGCCTCGGTGCCCGCGCACGCGTCGCTCATGACGCCGAAGGGAACGCCGATCGTCCGGACGTGACGCTTCGCTCAGAGCGGAATAACCAGTGAGATCCATGCACTGAAGAGCGGATCCTCGAAGCGAAGTCTCGTGGTGCCGCGCGCCTGCTCCTCCCGGAGGATCCCTTTCACTTCGAGGAGCCGTAGCGAGTTGCGGAGCGTCGACGTCGGGATGTCATAGCGCCGCGAGACCGCGGTGGAGTTGAGCCCCTCATCGCTTTCGCGCAGCAGCGCGAGGAGCGTTCGCTGCTGTGTCGATGGAAGCGCCGACCACAGCTGGGTGTACACGGGGTCCGAGCGGAGCGCGGAACGATCGCGAATCTCGCGCACGAGTGCGACGGTGAGCGTGGTGTGCTCCGAACCTTTTTTTCCTTTCCCTGGCGGTTCGCGACAGGCGTCCCAGCACTCATGGGCGAGCAGCTGCACGTTGTAGGGCACGTCTTCGGACGCATCGAGGATCGCCTCTGCCGCACCGTCCTGCATGGCGATGCGACCGGCGGCGAAGTGGCGTTCGAGGAATCGGACGAAGTCAGTGCGCGGCACAGCCCCGAGAAATCGTGCGCTGCCGAGCTTGTAGAATGGGCGATTGGGGTCGCTGGTCATGTCGGTGAGCATGCGCGTCTTCGATCCCGCGAACACGTAGCCGACGCGGCGATGGTGTTGCACC
>PLMM01000096.1 GCA_003142495.1 Gemmatimonadota bacterium
TGCGCGGAATGAATCCGTAGTCGGCGGGGTAGTGCACGGCCGAGTAGAGCACGCGGTCGAGGCGAAAGAGGCCGGAGTCCTTGTCGAGCTCGTATTTGTTGCGGCTGCCGCTCGGAATCTCGATGACGGCGGTGACCTTCTCCGGCGGATGCGGTCCTGCCGGGATGCCGTGCCAGGGGTGGATCAACGCGATGCCTCAGCCGGTTGCTGCGCATCGTCGCGCCGCATTGTCCCCTTGTACGACTGACTCTCGCCGTCGACGCCGAAGTTCGTGGTGTTGAGCTCCGCGATGCGCGCCAGCTCATCACTCGAGAGATCGTCGAGATCGCTCGCGGCCGCGAACTCGGCGAGCTGCTCATCATCGTAGATGTTCGGGAGCGTCGTCACGATGAGCGGATCAGCGAGCAGCCACTTGAGCGCGGCCTGGCCGAGCGTCATGCGCTTCGTGAGAAAGTCGAGGGTGCGGACTTTCTGGATGCCGTTGATGAGCCACGAGCGTGGGCGATGGCGGCGATGATCGTTCTCGGCGAAGACCGTGTCTTCGGTGTACTTCCCCTCGAGCATCCCGGAGGCGTGCGTCACGCGCACGTTGAAGACGCAGTCGGGCGCGTGCGCGCGCGCGGCGTCGAGCATTGCGGTGCCCGGATGCTGCTCGATGATGTTCCAGATCATCTGAATCGTGTTGATGTCCGGCTCACGCTCCACGAGCTCCACCGCTTCGTAGAGCCAACCGATCGCGGGACCGAACGCCGCGCCCCACGCGCGAATTTTCCCTTCGCGCACGAGCTCGCGGAGAGTCTCCCACACCTGGCGGTCGCGCACGTGCTCCATCTTGATGTTGTGGAGCTGGAGCACATCGATGTAGTCGGTGTCGAGGCGCTCGAGGCACTTGTTTACGGCGTGGCGCATGAACTTCGGCTCGAAGCGCTGCGGGAGCTCGCTCTGTCCGCGACGGGCCTTCTGCGCCTCTTCGTCGTAGATGTCGTAGCCGATCTTGGTGCCGTAGACGACTTCGCTGCGACGCCCCTTGAAGGCCGCCGCGAGGTGATGCTCGCTGCGGCCGTTGCTGTAGGCGTCGGCGGCGTCGAAGAAGGTGACGCCATGGTCATCGAGGGAGCGGCGCATCATGTCGATCGCCTGCTCGTCGGTGACGTCGCCCCACCAGCCGGTGGCGAGAGTCCAGAGTCCGAAGCCGACTTCGCTTACGGAGACACCGGTGCCCGGAAATGTGCGGAATTTCATGACAGGAGTCGCGCTGCGTCCGTCGCGAAGTAAGTGAGAATGAAGTCCGCGCCGGCGCGACGAATGCCCATTAGCGACTCGAGCATCGCACGCTCGCGATCGATCCAGCCACGCTCGGCTGCTGCAATAATCATAGCGTACTCGCCACTCACCTGATAGGCAGCAACGGGGTAGCCAGTTTCCTGTTTCACTCGCGCGACGATGTCGAGATACGGAGTTGCGGGCTTCACCATGATCGCGTCGGCACCCTCCTCGATGTCGAGCCACACTTCGCGCATCGCTTCGTCGGTATTCGCCGCATCCATCTGATAGCCGCGCCGATCGCCCGACTGCGGCGTACTCTCGGCGGCCTCGCGGAACGGACCATAGAACGCCGACGCGTATTTCGCGGCGTAGGCGAGAATCGCGGTGTTGGTGAGCTTCTGATCGTCGAGTGCGCGACGGATCGCGCCGACGCGACCATCCATCATGTCGCTCGGCGCAACGATGTCCGCGCCCGCGGCCGCATGCACGAGCGAGGCGCGCGAGAGGAGCTCGAGCGTCGCGTCGTTGTCGACCTCGCCATCGCGGAGGATTCCGCAGTGGCCGTGATCGGTGTACTCGCACATGCACACGTCGGTGATGACGACGAGCTGCGGGAATTTCTGCTTGAGCACGCGCACGGCGCTGGGCACGGGCCCCTTCTCATCCCACGCCGACGATCCCGTCGCGTCCTTGCTGTCGGGCAGGCCGAAGAGGATGACGCCGCCGACGCCTTCCTCAGATGCGTCATCGACCTCGCGCAGCATTTCGTCGACGGAGAGTTGGAACACGCCCGGCATCGAGCCCACGGGCTTTCGCACCTTGGAGCCCGCGCGCACGAAGAGCGGAAGCACGAGCTGCGACGCGGAGAGGTGCGTCTCCTGGATCAGCTTGCGCAGCGGCTCGGTGCGGCGCAGTCGCCGCGGGCGATATTCGGGAAACGAAGGCATCGATACTGCCGGTTGGCTAATAGTTGACTAAGTCAAGTAATTCGGAGCGTCCACTTATTCCGGCTGCGGCGACGGGATCTTCGCCGTATCGGCGCGCACCGCCGCGAGAATCTCCGACGCGCCATCGCGCTTCATCTGCGTGGCGAGCGCCTCGCCCACTTCCTTTGCGGACTTCGTGCCCACCGCCATCGAGCCGCGGAGCATCTGCTTGCCGTGCAGATCGCTCACGAGCGCGTGCAGTACCGCATCGGCGCCTTCGCCGATGAGGAGCGCGCCGATCGGCACCTGGCATCCGCCGTCGAGCGCCGCGAGCAGCGAGCGCTCCGCCGTCGCAGCGAAGGCGCTCGGCGCGTGATGCAGCACCGCGAGCAGCTGGGCCATGCGCGCGTCGCCTTCGCGCGCCTCGACCGCGATCACCCCCTGCCCCGCCGCCGGCAGCCACGCCGGCGCATCCAGCCACGCGTCGATGCGCTGCTCGGTATCGAGCCGCTTGAGCCCCGCACCCGCGAGGATCGCCGCGTGTACCTGCCCCTCGTCCACCTTGCGTAGCCGTGTGGGGACGTTGCCGCGCAGCTCGACGACCTCGAGATCCGCGCGCCGATGCAGCAGCTGCGCGCGCCGCCGCAAGCTCGACGTGCCCACGCGGCTGCCGCGCGGCAGATCGTCGAGCGACTCGGCGAAGAGGCGATCGTTCACCACGAGCACATCGCGCGGATCCTCGCGGATCAGCATCGCAACGAGCGCGAGCCCGTCGGGCATGTCGGTGGGGAGATCCTTGAGCGAGTGCACACAGCAGTCCACCTTGCCGGCCGACAGCGCGTTCTCGAGCTCCTTCGTGAACAGCCCCTTCGCGCCAATGGCGCTCAGCGACTCGTCGAGCTTCTTGTCACCAACCGTCTTGAAGGTGACGAGCTCACTCGCCGTGCCCCCAGCCTCGAGCGCCGCCTGAACCATGCGCGCCTGCCGAAGCGCGAGCTCCGAGGCGCGCGTCGCGATTCGTACCGGCTCTGTCATTGGCGAAAGTTGAGAGACAACGGAAGCGATCGCTAGCGAGCGAGTCGCTCGATGATGGCCTGCACGAGCGATGCGATCGTCGACTCCGCGGCCTCGACATCCACCAGAACGCCGAGCGAGCGCGCCATGTCGCTCGTGATCGGGCCGATCGATGCGCCCGCCACCTTCGTGGCGCGCTCGGGGCCGAGCGCATCGACGAAGTGCCGAACCGTCGACGCGGAGGTGAAGGTGACGAGATCGACCTTCCCCGCATCGACCGCCTCGCTGAGCGCGCCGAGTCCGGAAAGATCGGGCACCGCGCGATAGATCTCGACCTCGTCGACGGTCGCGCCCATCTCGCGCAGCGCGGCGGGGAGCAGCTCGCGCGCGCCACTAGCGCGAGGGAATAGAACGCGCGCGCCACTCACATCGCTACGCTCGCGCAGTTTCTCGATCACGCCCTCGGCCACGTACCGGTCGGGGATGAGATCAACCGCGAGCCCGTGCGCGAGCAGCGCGTCGGCCGTGGCTGGGCCCACCGCGCAGAGCTTCGTCGCGGCGAGGGCGCGCGCGTCGAGCCCCGCATCGCGCAGCGCCGTCCAGAGCAGCTCCACCGCATTGCGGCTCGTGACGATCAGCCAGCCGTACGACGCAATATTCGCGAGCGCGCGGCGCAGCGGCTCCTGATCGAGCGACTGAATGCGGATGGCCGGCGCCTCGATCACCGTGGCGCCGGCGGCCTCGAGCAGCGTGCGCAGCTGCGACAGCTGCTCGCGCGCGCGCGTGACCACGATCGTGCGGCCGAAGAGCGGACGCTGATCGAACCAGCTCATCTGTTCACGCAGCTTGACCACGTCGCCAACGACCGCGATTGACGGTGCGATCACGCGCTCGCGCGCGGCGACTTCGGCGATCGTGGAAAGCGTCGCGAGCACGGTGCGCTGGTGCGGGTACGTGCCCCATTCGATGAGCGCCACCGGCGTGCTTGCCTCGCGACCGCCGGCGATCAGCGCCTCGGCGATGTTCGCGAGCCTGCTCACACCCATGTACAGCACGAGCGTTCCCCCCGCGCGCGCGAGCGCCGCCCAATCCGTCTGGCTCTTCTCCTTTCCCGGATCCTCGTGCCCCGTGATGAAGGTGACGGAGGTCGCGACGCCACGATGCGTGACCGGAATTCCGGCGTACGCGGGGGCCGCCACGCCTACCGTGACGCCGGGGACGACCTCGAAGTTCAGCCCGGCCGCCGAGAGCGCGATGGCCTCCTCGCCGCCGCGTCCGAAGACCATCGGGTCGCCGCCCTTGAGTCGCACGACGCTCTTCCCCTCGCGCGCGAGCCGCAACAGCAACGCGTTG
This sequence comes from Gemmatimonadota bacterium, assembly GCA_003142495.1. Taxonomy (GTDB): domain Bacteria; phylum Gemmatimonadota; class Gemmatimonadetes; order Gemmatimonadales; family Gemmatimonadaceae; genus FEN-1250. The sequence goes on from PLMM01000096.1 coordinate 4,560, forward strand.
ATCGCGTCCTGCGTCATCGACGGCGTGCCCCCGCGCTTGCCGACGAAGATCTTCTCGGACTCGGTCGTGCGGCCGAGCCACTCGTCCTCGATGAGCATCGGGTTGACGAGCGCGTCGTACACGATCGCGTCGCACGAGGCGAGGAGCGCGCGCCCGCGCACCGTGAGCAGCCCCGGATCGCCGGGCCCTGCGCCCACGAGATAGACCGCACCGGTGCGAACCGGCATCGACGGGATCTCCTCGAACAACGGAGCGATCGCCGCGGCGCTCAGCGCTCGCGCCTGAGCAAGAGTCGCCGCCGCGCAACGTTCAATCGGCGTCTCATCACGCTGATCGTGTATACCAAGTAGATGCCCATGGCCGCGAAGTACGCGGCGTAGTAGTAGCTGGCGTTCTGTGGCATCAGCGTCCCTCCTCGAGCTCGAGCAGGTCGCGCTCCGTCGCCAGGCGATACCGCTGTCTGACCAAGGCGAGATAGAACAGCGTGAAGGCCACGAATGAGATGACGAGAGTGGTGAGCATCTCCGGCGGTAGCGACGGCGCACTCGGCTTGATCACGATCGGCCGGGGGTGCAGCGTCCGAAAGAGATAGACGCTGAGGTGGATGAACGGAATTAGTAGCGAGCCGAGAATACCCAGAATGGCGGAGTAGCGCGCTCGCAGGGCGCGATCGTCGATCGCGCCCCGCAGAACAAGGTAGCCCACGTAAATGAACCAGAGAAAGAGCGTGAGCGTGAGCCTGGCGTCCCACGTCCACCACGTTCCCCACACGGGGCGGGCCCAAAGCGGACCCGTCACCAACACGACCGTCGTAAAAACCACACCCACCTCGGCCGAGCTCTCCGCCGCCCGGTCGAGACGCAGGTCGCCCAGCCAGAGATACGCGATCCCGGATATAGCCACGACGCCGAACGCCATGAAAGCGTCGAGCGCGGCCGGGAGGTGGAGGTAGAAGATCTTCTGCGCGGGCCCCTGGACGGCCTCGAACGGGGTGTAGTAGATCACGCGTGCGAGCGCCGCCGCGATCGCCAGCACGGCGACGAGGAAGAGCCAGTCGATCCCGCCGGCGCTCTTTGCCGCGCCCGACGCCGGTCCCGCTGATGATGGACTAGTCATTCCTCGATGGTGAATGGGAACGCGAGCGTGCACGCGGCTACAAATACAATATCGAAAGCGACCAGCAATTTAAGCCATCCCACGATTTCGCTCCCGGGCCGTCCGGCGATTAGACGGGCCGTTGCCTGGGCCGCCGGAATCACCACCGGAACGAAAAAAAGCAGTGAAAGAACCGGCAGGAGCATCTCCGCCAGCTTCGTATTCACCGCCATGGCGCTGAACAGCGTGCCGACGGCCACCAGGCCGATGGCGGCCAGGAGCGCGATCAGGGCGAGCAGCGCCGCGTTCTCGAGCAGCGGAACCCCGTAAAAGAGCTGCACGGCCGGAATCGCGATCACCTGCACCGCGGCGACGAACACGAGATTCGCCATCGCCTTGCCGAGGTAGATCGACTCGCGGGTGATCGGCGCGCCGAGGAGGGCGTCGATCGCGCGATCGGCCTGCTCGATACCGAACGAGCGCTGCAGGCCGAGGAGCCCCGAGAAGGTGAAGATCGCCCAGAGCACGCCGGGCGCGAGATCGATCGACGCGACCGCGGTCGGATCCCACGCGAAGTAGAAGATCACGATGCCGAGGAGCGCGAACACCGCTGCCGAGAAGAAGGCGGTGCGCGTGCGGAACTCGATCGCGAGATCCTTGCGCGCGATGAGGAACGCCGCGGAGAGCGTGCTAGGCGCCATGCGTCACGTGCTCACGGTAGACGGTGAGATACGTAGCTGGATCGATCGCCTCACCCTTCTCGAGGCGAACGAGCGCGCCGTCGCGCATGATCGCCGCGTGCGTCGCGAGTGCGAGCCCCTCGGCGATCGAGTGCGTGACGAGCACGAGAGTGGTGCCCGTCGCGCGCAGCATCGCGAGATGAGCGCCGAGCGCGGCGCTGCCGGAGTCGTCGAGCCCGGTGAACGGCTCGTCGAGGAGCACGACGAGCGGGTCGTGCACCGTGGCGCGCGCGATCGACACGCGCTGCTGCATCCCGCGGCTCAGGAGCCGCACCGGCGTGTCGGCGCGATCGTGCAGCTCCATGCGCTCGAGCGCGCGAGTTGATATCCCGCGCGGGTCGCGCACGCCGAAGAGCTTCGCGGCGAGCTCGATGTTCTCGCGCGCGCTGAGCGCGCCGTAGAGCATACTCGCGTGCGAGATGTAGCCGATCGCCGCGCGCAGCTCGGCGCCGCCGGGCAGCGCGACGCCCGCGACGCTTCCCGTCCCTTCACTCGGCTTCAGGAGCCCCGCGAGCATGCGAAGGAGCGTCGTCTTCCCCGCGCCGTTCGGGCCAAAGATCGCGAGCACGTCGCCGGCGGCGAGTGAGAAGGTGACATCGTGCACGGCCGTGCGGCCGCCGAAGCGTCGACTCAGGCCCTGCGCGGTGATCACGCGTCGGTGCTCGTTTCGCGAGGAAGCTCGCGAGGGATCTCGCGATCGGGGCGCGCGATGTACTTGCTCGCGTGGCGCGGCGAGCGCTGGCGCAGCGCGGCTCTGAGTGCCGCGACGTCGAGGGCGCGCGCCGCGAGATGCGACGCGTACGAGTGGCGCAGCGTGTGCGGCGTGATGCGCTCGGCCACTTCTTCGTCGAGCCCTGCGGCCTTCGCGAGCCGCTTGAGTCGGTCCCACGCGCGCTGTCGCGATGTGTGCAGCCGCGTGCGCGGATGGATGAAGACGAAGGCCTTGTCGCTCTCGCGCGCCGGCGCGGGACGAACGGCGAGCCACGCGCCCATCCACGCGGCCGCGTCGCCGTCGAGCGTGAGCTGGCTCTCCTCGCCGCGCCTGCCGATGACGTCGAGCTTGATCACCGATGGTCCGCCGCGCACCGCGTCGAGCGTGAGGCCGATCGCCTCGGAGATGAGGAGCGCGCCGTGATACGCGATGCCGTAGAGCGCGAGATCCATCGCCGCGGCCGCGTCGCTTTTCGCGCGAGTCTCGAGATAGCCGAAGATCGCGGCGACATCCGACGGATCGATGATGTGTGGCGCGCGCGGCTCCGGCACCGGCTCGGCGAGGAGCTCCGCGGGGCCGGGCGCGCGAATCTCCTCTTCGGTCACGAGATACCGATAAAACGACTTGATCGCCTGCAGATGCCGGCGAACGGTCGGCACCGACCATCCCTCGAAGGTCGCTCGCGCCTGCAGGTAGTCGGAGAGATCGGCGGGGAGCAGGTCGTCGACGGGGCGCGGAACGAAGGCGCGCACGAGATCGGCAACGTCGGCGTGATAGGCCTCGACGGTAGCCTCGGCCTTCCCCGCTCGCTCGAGCCACGCCGAGAAGCGGTGGACGGGATCGTAGTCTGGCTGGAACTCGGGTTCCGATAGGGCGTCCGCGGCATCAATCACGTTGCAAAGTGTAGCACTCACGACGCAAGCGAGCCAACGAGCGGAGGGGCCCACGGCTGGCATCCCGCAGCCCGCCCGCTAAGATATTCTCGTCGTCTACCGAATGGATGAAGCATGACCGACATAGATGTCCTTCTGCAGGAGCACCGCAAGTTCAAGCCACCTGAGGCATTCGCTCGCGCGGCCAACGTGGCATCGAGCGATGTGTACGCGCGCGCTGCGAAGGACTACGAGGGCTTTTGGGCGGAATGCGCGCGCGAGCTCGAGTGGTCGAAGCCGTTCACCAAGGTGCTCGAGTGGGCGCCGCCGCGCTCGAAGTGGTTCTCGGATGGCGAGCTCAATGCCTCGGTGAATTGCGTCGATCGCCACGCGCGCGGAGCCCGCGCGAACAAGGTGGCGATCATTTGGGAGGGCGAGCCGGGCGACACGCGCACACTCACGTACGCGCAGCTGCTCGACGAGGTCTGTCGCTTCGCATCCGTGCTCGACTCGCTCGGCGTCAAGAAAGGCGACCGCGTGGCGATCTATCTGCCGATGATCCCCGAGGCCGCGGTCGCGATGCTCGCGTGCGCGCGCATCGGCGCCGTGCACTCGGTGGTCTTCGGCGGCTTCTCCGCGGAGTCGCTGCGCGATCGCATCGTCGATGCGCAGGCGAAAGTGCTCATCACGGCAGACGGCGGTTTCCGGCGCGGCCAGGTCGTTCCGCTCAAGAAGAACGCGGACGATGCAGTCGCGCAGACGCCGAGCATCGATCACGTCGTAGTCGTGCGGCGCACGGAGAAGCCGATTGGCGGCGCGGCGGCGCCGATGAAGGCGGGGCGCGATCAGTGGTGGCACGAGCTGATGGCGAAGGCGTCGCCGACTCGCCCCGCGACGGCGATGAACGCCGAGGACATTCTCTTCACGCTCTACACGTCGGGGACGACGGGAAAGCCGAAGGGGATCGTTCACAGCACCGGCGGCTATCTCACGCAGTGCGCAGCGACAACGCGGATGATCTTCGATCTCAAGGAGAGCGACGTCTACTGGTGCACCGCCGATGTGGGCTGGGTGACGGGACATTCGTACATCGTGTACGGTCCGCTCGCGAGCGGCGCGACGTGCATGATGTACGAGGGCGCGCCGGACTGGCCCGCGAAGGATCGCTTCTGGGCGCTGTGCGAGAAGTACGGCGTCACGATCTTCTACACGGCGCCCACCGCGATCCGCGCGTTCATGAAGTGGGGCGAACAGCACGTGAAAAAGCACGATCTCTCGAAGCTGCGGCTGCTCGGCTCAGTGGGCGAGCCGATTAACCCAGAAGCGTGGATGTGGTATCGCGAGAATATCGGCGGCAACCGATGCCCGATCGTCGACACGTGGTGGCAGACGGAGACGGGCGCGATCATGATCTCGCCGCTCCCCGGCATCATGGAAACGACTCCGGGCAGCGCGACGGTCGCCTTCCCCGGAATCTTCGCCGAGCTGCTCGACGACAACGCGAAGCCGATTCCCGTTGGCGGCGGACTGCTCGCGATCACGAAGCCGTGGCCGGGGATGCTGCGCACGATCTGGGGCGACGACGCGCGCTATGTGAACACGTACTTCTCGAAGTGGCCCGGCCGTCCCGATCTCTACTTCCCGGGCGACGGCGCCAAGCGCGATGACGACGGCAACTTCTGGATCCTCGGCCGCGTCGACGATGTGCTCAACGTCGCGGGGCATCGCATCGGGACGATGGAAGTCGAGTCGGCGTTGGTTGATCACCACGCGGTGGCGGAGGCGGCGGTGGTGGGCAAGGCGCACGACCTCAAGGGGCAGGCAATCGCTGCGTTCGTGACGCTGCGCGAAGGCATCAAGGCCACGCCGGAGCTGCTCGCCGAGCTGCGCGAGCACGTCGCGACGAAGATCGGCGCGATCGCAAAGCCGGACGACATCATCTTCAGCGCGGATCTTCCGAAGACGCGCTCGGGGAAGATCATGCGTCGCCTGCTGCGCGATATTGCCGAGGGGCGCGCGCTCGGGGACACCACCACGCTCGCGGATCCGGCGGTGGTGGCGGCGCTCAAGGATCAGTACGAGTCGATCGAGGGGTAGGGCGATGTGACGAAACAGTTCGGCGGCTCCCACCGTATCTACGACTAGTCGCGTAGAGTAGCTTCTCACAGCTTGGGAGGGATCGTGCGCCCAACCCGAAACCTGGGGCGAGTCGCCGGACTCTGGTATCTGCTACTGGTCTTTCTCGGCCCGCTGCGCCTCATCTACATCCCCACGAAGCTGTTCGTGACGGGGAACGCGACGGCGACGGTCAGCAATATCGCCGCGCACGAGATGCTCTTTCGCTTAGGGATTGCGGCCGACCTGTTGGGCGCCGTCGTCCTGATCTTCATGACGCTCGCCTTCTATCGATTGTTCGCAGGCGTAAACCGGAACCTCGCCGTGCTTGTGGTGATCTTCGGCGGCGTGATGCCGGCGCTGATCTACTTCGTCGGCGTGGTGAGCGACTTCGGCACGTTGATCATGGTGCGCGGCGCCGACTTCCTGTTGGTATTCGACAAA
>PLMM01000257.1 GCA_003142495.1 Gemmatimonadota bacterium
TACGGCGCGAGCCGCATCTTCTACTATAACTCGATCATGCGCCGCTACCTGCGCATCCCGCAATTCTCCGCGGTAATGGGCCCGTGCATCGCGGGGGGCGCGTATCTCCCCGCGCTCTCAGATGTGATCCTGATGGTCGAGGGCACATCGTTCATGGGGCTCGGCGGACCGAATCTCGTGAAGGGCGCCACAGGCCAGGTGATCGACTCCGAATCGCTCGGCGGCGCCAGCACGCACACGGAGAAGTCCGGCGTCGCGCACTACAAGGTGGCCGATGATGAGGCGTGCATCACCAAGCTGCGCGAGCTGATCGACAGGCTGCCCGCATCGGCTGTCGCAAAGCCCGCGCGCGCGATCGCGCATCAGAGTGCCGAGTCGCTCAACGACATCCTCCCGGCCGATCACCGCATGTCGTACGACATGCACGCGCTCCTGCGCGCAATCGTCGACGACGGCAAGCTCGACGAGATGCAGGAAGGGCTCGCGAAGGAGATGATCTGCGGCGACGCGAGCATCCTCGGCATCCCCGTCGGCATCGTAGCGAACCAGCGTGGACTCGTGAAGGGACGCGCGGGCGAGCGCCCGCGCTTCGGCGGGATCATCTACGCCGAGAGCGCGGACAAGGTCGCGTACTTCATCGATCGCTGTGATCGCCAGGGGATTCCGCTGCTCTTCGTGCAGGATGTATCGGGCTTCATGGTCGGCCCCGAGGCGGAGCACGAGGGGATCATCCGCGCGGGCGCGCGCTTCGTCGAAGCGATGGCCACGGCGATCGTGCCGAAGATCACGCTCACGGTGAACCACGCGTCCGGCGCCGGCTACTACGCGATGGCGGGGCAGGGCTTCGATCCCGACTTCGTCTTCAGCTGGCCAACAGGGCGCATGGGCGTGATGGAGGGCGAGGCCGCGGTGCAGGCGGTGCACGGCCCAACGCTCGAGGCCAATCGCGCAGCGGGGACGCCGCTCACTGCCGAGATGCAGCAAACCGTCGGCGAGATGCGCGCGGACTACGACCAGCAGCTCGACGCGCGCTTCGCGGGCGCGCGCGGCTTCATCGACGCGATTGTGTATCCCGAGGAGACGCGCGAGGTGCTCGCCTTCGCGCTCCGCGCTGCGCTTCACAATCGCGGCCCGCACCTCGGCGCTTTCAGCCTCCCGGCGCAGCTCGGCGTGAACGCGTGAGCCGCATCGTTCGAATCGCGGCGGGGCAGGGATTCTGGGGCGACTGGCTCGAGGCGCCGCGCCGCCAGGTGGAAGGCGGACCGATCGACTATCTGATGCTCGACTATCTGGCCGAGGTGACGATGTCGATTCTGCAGAAGCAGATGCAGCGGGATCCGCTCGCCGGCTACGCGCGCGACTTCATCACGCAGATGGAGGGCGTGCTACCAGCGGTGCTCGATGATCGTGGCGTGCGCGTGGTCGCGAATGCGGGCGGCGTGAACCCGCTCGGCTGCGCCAACGCGCTGCTCGAGATGGCGCGCGGCACGGCGGGGCACGAGAAGTTGCGCGTGGGAGTGGTCACGGGCGACGATCTGTTGCCGCGCATCGACGAGCTGATCGATGCGGGCCACGCGATGGCGAACATGGANNCATGGACACGGGCGCGCCGCTCGCGTCGGTGCGCGATCGCGTGCTCTCCGCCAACGCGTACGTCGGGGCCCCGCCCATCATCGAAGCGCTCGATCGCGGCGCGAACGTGGTCGTGACGGGGCGCTGCACGGACACCGCACTGATTCTCGCGCCGCTGATGCACGAGTACCGATGGCCTGTAGATGACTGGGATAGGTTGGCGTCCGGGATCGTCGCCGGGCACATCGTCGAGTGCGGCGCGCAGTCCACCGGCGGCAACTGCGCCTACGACTGGAGCACGATCCCCGACCTCGAGAACATTGGCTTCCCGATCGTCGAGGTCGCGGAGGATGCGTCGTTCGTCGTGACGAAGCATCCGGGCACCGGCGGGCGCGTCGACGTGCACGGCGTCACCGAGCAGCTCGTGTACGAGATGGGCGATCCCAAGCAGTACTTCACGCCGGATGTGATAGCCGACTTCACGACGATCAGGATCGCCGCCGACGGAAAGGATCGCGTGCGCGTGTTCGGCGTGCACGGCGCGCCGCCAACCGACATGCTCAAGGTCTCGATCGCGTATCGCGATGGCTACAAGGCGGTGGGGACGCTCGTTTACGCGTGGCCCGACGCCCTCGCGAAGGCGAAGGAGGCGGACCGCATCATCCGCGCGCGCCTCGAGAAGCTCGGGCTCCGCTTCGATCTCATCTACACCGAATACGTCGGTGCGACCGCAACGCACGGCCCCCTCGCGACGATTCCCGCGGATCTTCCCGAGGTGCAGCTGCGCATCGGCGTGCGCGGCAACGATCGCAAGGCGATCGAGCGCTTCACGCGCGAGATCGCGCCGCTCGTCCTCACCGGACCACCGGGCGTCACGGGTTATGCGGGCGGACGGCCAAAGATCGAGGAAGTGGTGGCGTACTGGCCCGCGCTCGTCGACAAGAGCGTCATCGCGCCCAGCGTGAGCATTCTCACCACATGAAGATCCGTCTGCTCGACATCGCGCACGCACGCTCCGGTGACAAGGGCGACACGGCCAACGTCGGCGTGATCGCGCTACGCGACGAGTGGTATCCGATCCTGGTGCGCTACGTGACGCGCGAGCGCGTCGCCGAGCATTTCAGGGAAGTGATCAAGGGGAAGGTCGAGCGCTTCGAGCTGCCGAATCTCTTCGCGCTCAACTTCCTCCTCCACGGCGCCTTGGGTGGCGGCGGCACTGTCACGCTGCGAACGGACGCGCAGGCGAAGGTCTATTCGTCGGCGACGCTCCGCATGGTGTTCGACGTGCCGGACGCCGAGGCGCGCGCGGCGAAGCTTCCGGAGTACCGCCCGTGATGCGCATTCGCGTGGAGCGCACGGAGGGCGTGGGCCGCATCACGCTCGCCCGCCCTGAGAAGAGAAATGCACTCGACCTCGCCGCCGCGCGCGAGCTCCGCGAATCGCTGCGCGAGCTCGCCGCCGATGCGTCGGTGCGCGTCGTGCTCCTCACCGCCGACGGCGATGACTTTTGCGCGGGGGCAGATCTCACCGCGCTCAACGCGCTCCTCGGCGCGAACGACGCCGCGCAGCTCGAGGACGCCGAAGCGCTCGGCGACGTCTTTCGCGTGATGCGCGCGATGCCGCAGGTGGTGGTCGCGGCGGTGAAGGGGCGCGCGCTCGCGGGCGGTGCGGGTCTCGCGACGGCGTGCGACCTCGTGATCGCGCACGAGGGCGCGCGCTTCGGCTATCCCGAGGTGCGCGTCGGATTCGTTCCCGCCATGGTGATGACACTGCTGCGCCGGCTAACGGGCGAGAAGCGCGCCTTCGATCTCGTGGCGACCGGGCGGCAGGTGACCGCGCGCGAGGCGCTCGAACTGGGGCTCGTCAGTCGCGTGGTGCCGGCGTCCGACTTCGACGCGACGATCGAGAAGCTCGTTGCCGAGCTGGCGGCTACGCCGGCCGAGGCGCTGCGCATGACGAAACGGCTCTTCTATGAGCTCGACGGGATGTCGTTCGAGGATGGGTAGCCCGCGGAGCCCGCGCCA
>PLMM01000354.1 GCA_003142495.1 Gemmatimonadota bacterium
GATTCATGCTCGTCTGCGCTTCGACTCGTGTTGCCATTGGTGACCCCCACATGAATGCCGACAGCTCATCGCCGTCCACCTCTCGCGCTCACAGCGGAGCGCGCACTGGACTCGCGCGTACGCTGAGAAGCGGCATGTTTTTCGTCGCATATTCGATCTTTACGCTAACTCTATTCGATCTCGGACAGCGCCTGGTGATTTGGCCTGCCGTTTGGCTCTTTCCTGTCAAACGCCGGGCCATAGTGCGCCGCTGGCTTCGCTTCCTCGCAAAAGGATCCCTTTGGATCTCGCGCGTGTTCGGCGGCGTTCGCGTTACGTGGCACGGCACGGCACCTACGGAGAGCTGCCTCCTGGTGATGAATCACCAATCGCTGCTCGACATTGCGATCTCGGTCAAAGCGGTGGAAGGCCCGCAGGCGGTCATTCCGACGCGTGAAAGATACGGCCATGGCATCCCTGGCGTATCCTCCCTGATAAAGCTCGGCCGTTTCCCCCTGGTGACGCAACAGTCACGGCCACCTAAGGCTGAGGTCGCTGCGTTTCTCCAGGCTGCCACGGATCTGGCGGATGGCGAAACGACTTTGATCATCTACCCAGAAGGGCATCGAACGACCGACGGGAGCATCCAGCCTTTCATGCGCAGCGGTCTCAAGTTGCTCTTGTCGCGAGCGCAGCGCCCAATCTATTACGTGGTCTCCGACGGTCTCTGGCACGCGCGAACGCTCAAGGAAACTGTGCACTCGTTCGCGAACAGCAAGGTCGACGTCGTGATTCGTGGTCCCTTTCCGCCTCCGGCGAAGGAAGACATCGACACGTTCATCGATGAGCTCCACGCGAGCATGACTGCAACGCTCGCCGACATTCGCCGAAATTCAACAACCTTGCCCGAGAGTTCCGCCGGCGTGCGCGAGACGCAACCCGTTTTTTGACTCCGAGCTTCGTGCCGCGCTCGCGGCGGGGCTCGACAACGCGCCGAGTGCCGATGCGACGGAGCTCGCGGCGATGCTGGCCCGCTCGTTCGGCGATGGCACGGTCGCCATCATCCACTACGGATCGCACGCGCAGCACTCGGACGCGAAGCGCGAGAGCGCGTACGACTTTTTCGTCATCGTCGATCGATACCGTGACGCGTACGAATCGCTCGCACGCACGGTGGGCACCAGCTACTCGCCGCGCACCGCGGCCACGTTGAACAAGATTCTGCCACCAAATGTGATAGCGGTGAATGACAGCGCACACGTGCCGCCGCTCGCCGCGAAATGTGCCGTGCTCTCACTCGCGGATCTGCGCCGGGAGTGCTCGCCCAAGGCGCGCGATCACTTCGTGCGCGGGCGACTTTTTCAGTACGTGCAGCTGGCGTGGACTCGCGACGCAGAGGCTCGGTTGGCGGTGACCGACGCCATCATCGATGCGCGCGTTGGGTCGTTCACGTGGGGAGCTGCATCGGTGCCGGCTGCCTTCGATGCGGAACAGTACTTTCGGGCACTGCTGGAGCGATCGTTTTCGGGCGAGATTCGCCCCGAGCGCGGGGGCCGGATCGACGCCCTGTTCGGGGCGCAACGCGAGGTGGTGCTACGCGTCTATGATGCTTTGCTTCAACAACTTGCACGGGAAAGAATACTCGCTTTTGACGGGAAAGTCTACCGCGTGTCGAAGGCGGTGGGCGCGCTGCGGGCCATTCGCACCGGACTGTATTTTCGCGAGAGCAAAGTGCGCGCGACAGCGCGGTGGGCGAAGTACGTGGTGTTGTACGATGACTGGCTGGAGTACGTGGTGGGCAAGATCGCGCGGCGCAGTGGCGTGACGCTGGAGCTGACTGCGCGCGAACGTCGCTGGCCGCTCATCTTTCTCTGGCCAAAAGCCATTCAGTATCTTCGTTCCCGTCCTCAACGCCGTCCTGATCAATAATGTCCACGACGACGTGGGTCGCGCTCAGCCTGATGGCGCTCGCGATCCTGACCATGCCGGTATACGCGGTGATCGCACGCCGCAGGCCAGTCGACGCGGATGTCGCGCGACGGCCGACGACGATCATTTTGGGCACGTGGGTGCGCGACTGGTTGATGTGGACGATCGGGCCGGTCGAGCGGAAGTTCGTCGAGTGGAAGCTGTCGCCGGACATTTTCAATTACATCGGCGGTGCGTTCGGCCTCTTCGCCGGCATCGCGTTTGCGAACAACGAGCTCGCGCTCGGTGGATGGCTGATTCTCCTGGGAGGATTGGCTGACATCTTCGATGGTCGTATCGCACGCGCGCGTGGGATCGGCTCGAATTACGGCGAGTTTCTCGACTCGATGCTCGATCGCTTCGCGGAGATGTTCGTGTTCATCGGGATCGCGCTCTACTTCGAGCCGACGTGGTGGGCGATGACCGCGACCGTGCTCGCGAGTGGTGGCTCGATGATGGTGTCGTACGCGAGAGCGAAGGGCGAGGCGGTGGGTGTGGACTGCCGCGGCGGGATCATGCAGCGCGCGGAGCGGCTGGTGGTGCTCGCGGTGGCGTCGCTGCTCGATGCGCCGGTGACGAGGGCGACGGGATGGGTGCCGGGCTCGATACTGCTCGCGGCGGTGACGCTGATAGGGATTGGGAGCTTGGGGACGGCGGTGTATCGGACGGTGTACATCTGCAGGGCGTTGCGGGTGATGGAGCGGGAGGCGGCGGCGAAGGCGGGGGGAGGGGCGGTGTAACTAATAAGCCGTTGTGCATTTGGTGCTGACGCTTGATGAGGATCGAGATGCCGATCTACTGCGACATCGGATACGACTCACGGATGCTAAACGCGGTACTCACGGAGCCCGGACTACTTGCCCGGTGGTCGGTGAGGGAACGCGCGATGCTTTCGCCGAACGACGAAATCGCCGTGCTCAAGATCGACGGCACAGAGGCGCGCGTACATGTTCGATTCCCGTGCTTCGTCGAGCGCCTCGTTGCGAAGCCGGGAGAGCTTCTGCATTTGGGGAGCGTGCTGCTTCGCGTATTGGCTGATGGCGAGGAGATACCGGAAGGCTTTCGTTACTGCAGCCTTACTTGATCTAGGCGCCTTCCTGCGATTCGCTACGCAGTAGCCGCTCTTACTTCCGCTTCACCAACCCCCGTAGCACGTACTGCAGTATCCCCCCATTCCGATAGTACGTCGCCTCCTCCGGCGTATCGATCCGCGACCGCACCGCAAATCGCTTCACACTCCCATCGCTCGCCGTCGCCTTCACCGTGAGCAGCGCGCGCGGCTTCGTCGAATCGTCGAAGCCCTCGAGATCGTAGCTCTCGAATCCCGTAAGCCCTAACGACTGCCGCGATGCATCGTCCGCGAACTCAAGCGGCACGATTCCCATCCCCACGAGATTCGAGCGATGAATCCGCTCGAAGCTCGCGGCCACGACCGCTTTCACCCCGAGCAAACGCGTTCCCTTCGCCGCCCAATCG
>PLMM01000030.1 GCA_003142495.1 Gemmatimonadota bacterium
TTTCCTGGATGGCGGCGAGAAACATTGGGAGGTGCGCCGGGTCGTGCGAGAAGTCGGCGTCCATTTCGAAGATGTACGCGAAGTCGCGCTCGAGCGCCCACTTGAAGCCGGCGCAATACGCTGTCCCGAGACCGAGCTTCCGCCCGCGATGCATCGCGTGCACGCGCGGCTCGCGCGCCGAGATCTCATCGACGATATCGCCCGTACCGTCAGGCGATCCGTCGTCGACCACGAGCACCTCGAGCCGCGTATCCTGCTCGAGGATCCGCCCCACCAGCGTCGAAATGTTGTCGCGTTCGTTGTACGTCGGTACGATGACCAGCGCCCGCTCAGACACGGCGCCTCCGGTCCGCGGCCGCACCTGCCACGATGCCGACGATCGACAGCCCGAGCGCGAGCAGCGTGATCCTCTTGCCCTTCGCGTACGCGGGACTCGTGAACGTCAGCTCCACGCGCGTCGCGCCCGTGGGGAGCACGACGCCGATCAGCGAGTAGTCCGTGCGCACGACCTCCGCACTCTTCCCGTCCGCGGTCGCAACCCACCCCGGATAGTAGTTCTCCGACACCACCAGCGCGGCGCCCGCGGGCGCGGGCTTCGCGAGCTCGAGCACCACGTGGCCGGGCGCGTACGACACGGTGTGCACGCCGATCCCGGTCGCCGGCGGCATCCCGGCGATCTGCGGGCCGATCACCGGCGCAGCGCTATCCACGAGCGCGACGCGCGGCGCGTCGAAGCGCGGGTCGAGCACCGTCGTCAGCACCGGCGCATCGCCTGCTTTCACGATCACCGGTGCCACCCACGCGTATGCATTGTCGCCGGGAAGTTGATACAGGTACTCCGTGGATCCCGCGACATTTTTCACCGGACCCGCGAGTCGCGTGATGCCCTCGAGCGGTACGGAGTCGGCGTCGGTGAGCAGGTACCGCACGTTGAGCAGATGCCAGAGCTGTGGATCTACGAGATGGCGACCGTCGATGAGGGCGTTGTAGCGGCCGAGCGAGTTACCATGGTAGCCGACGACCTGCCGAATGCCGTGCACCATCAAACCGTTTGATTCTGTGGAGAGATAGGGATCGCGCCTCGCATCCGTCTGCGGCGAAAGCTGAAGGGCGAGCACTCTGCCCGGCTCCTTGATTCCCTTTAGATAGTTGATGATCGCGTCGCTCGCATACAGCTGTGAGGCGGGTGCTGAGAACTGCCAATAGACGCGCTCGACGCTCCAGAGATCGACGGCGGTCACTGCTACAAGCGCCCACGCCGCCTGCGTTGCGCGCAACTTGTTGGTGAGCAACACGACGAGCACCGCGAGCATCGCTGCCGCCGCGAGGAACGATCGAACCGAGCCGATCGCGAGGGCCGCGGCATTGTCCGGCACTCTGTCCGCCTGCTGCGGAATCGCGACGGCGGTTGCCATCGAAGTGAGCCCGCCACTGACACCGAGCAGGAGCAGCACTGCCGCGGCTGCCCCCCATCCGATGAGGAAGCGACGCGAGTACTCGCGCGCGAGCGCCCGCTCGACTCCGAGCGCCGCAAATATCGCGATCGCGAATGCAACAATGTAGATGATCGTGCTCGGGGCGCGGAAGAATTTGGTACCGGGGACGATCGCATAGACGAGATGGAAGAACGGCGTCGAATTCCCCAGCGCCCACAGCAGCGCGACTAGCATCGTGCCGAGCCAGAAGCGCGCGAACGTGCGGCGCCGGATCAGCCGCACCGCGCCGAATCCGAGCGTGGCGAGTATGAGCACGGAGGCGCCGAGATACTCGCTATGCAGATGGATGCCGTTGCGTCCCCAGTAGGCGTCGAGAATTCCGCTGAATTGAGGAACGTACGTGTTGATCAGCTCCTCGAGCGGAAACGAGTAGGTAGTCGCGTAATCGTACCCCTTCCCGCCGGCGCGCGGCGACCACGGCACATACTCCATCACCGGTAGATACTGCACCGCTCCCACGAACATTCCGACTGCGACGGCGGCCGCGGACATCCCGAGTCGCACACTCCCCGTACTGCGCGGGAGCACGCTGCCGCTCTCGTTCGCGAAGAATGCAAGGAAGAGAGCAAACACACCGGAGAGCAGCAGCATGTACTGCAACAGCTGCGGGTGCGGGCTCAACACCGCGAGGCCGACGGCAAGAGCAAAGACGCCGTAGGCATAGAGTCGTCCATCGCGAATGCCGCGAATCAGCATCCACAGCGCGAGTGGCGTGAGTGCACTGACGAACAGTTTTCCGTCGTGTCCGGGCGAGACGTACGACGCGATCGGGCCACCCATCATGTACACGAGCCCGCCGATCAGCGCAGGATAGAATCCCAGCCCCCATGCGCGCAGGAAGTAGTACGTGAAGAGGCCGGCGAGAAAGATGTGCAGCATGAAGCCGACGGTCATCCCCACGTCGGTGGGCATGATCATGCGCAGCAGAAACGTCGGATAGAAAATGTCGCCGTGCATCGCCGCGACGTACGGGAGCCCGCCGTAGATGTACGGGTTCCACATGGGAAACGAGCCTGTCGTCCGCAGCGCGTGCGCGCCGAACTCGCGGAACGCGTAGCCAGCGAGATACTGATCGCTGCGGATGTTGATGAGAAACTGCCCGGTGAGCGCGGGCGCGCCGAGCCAGAGCGTTGCGAGCGCGTAGACGAGTGCGCTCCAGAGGCCGGCGAGGCGCGGTGCAGCGACGTCGCCGATGTCGGGCGTAGGTTCAGCGCGTGGGGCTGTGTGCTTCTTCATGAGTGGACAGCCGGCGGCGCCGGACGAAGGCGAGAAAGATGAGCGGCGGAATGACTTCGAGTGCGGTGAGCCAGAGCCGCGAGGCGACGACGAGAAGATACGCGGGTCCGATCGCGAACCCAGCTCTCTCGAGCGCGATCCCCATCGTGCCCTCCCGCACGCCGACGCCCGCAGGAGAAAATATCGCGACGAAACCGATCAGGTACGAGCCCGCGAAAACTGCTATGTAGTCCCGAAGCGCGCCAGGCGCGCAGCCGAGCACGCCCAGCGTGAAGAGCCAGAACGCGACGCCGTACATCACCCACGCGATCGCCGTGAGCGCCGCCGCGATCATCAGCACGCGATGCGCGAGCGGGCGCAGCACGATCTCGCGCTTGATCACGCGGCCGAGCAGCGCGCCGAGCACGGGGAGTGCCGATGGCGAGGCGAGCACGCCAATCGCGATCGCCGCGATCAGGTAGACGGACCACGCCGGCAGCCGCAGCAGCGATGCGCCCGCGATGATCGCCACCGCGAAGCCCACGATCGTATTCACGAGCGTCACGAGCACCGACGCCGTCGCGCTCTCGGCCGCCGGCACGCCGTACTCGCGCGTCATCACGACGAGCGCCGTGATGGACCACACCTTCCCCGGCAGGTATTTGCCGAGATTCGAGATCGTCCAGATGCGCGCGGCGTCGATGAACGGGATGTCGTGCTGCCATCCGCGCAGCAGCACGCGCCACGTCTCGATGAGAATCGCGTACGTCGCGAGCACGATCACGCCGGACGCCGCGAGCGCGAGCCAGTTGGGGCGCGCCTGGTCGAGCGCGAGTTTCACGGCGCCCCACTCCGCGGCGAGCTTGCGGACGACGAGCACGATCACGATCGCAGCGAGCGCGATCTGAAGCACGCGCCAGCGCACGCGGCGCGGCGGCGGCGTCATCGCCTCGCGCGCGCCACCGGCCGTGTCAGCGATCGTCGCCGTCCCGCCGCTCGAGCGTCGCGCCGAGCTGGCGCCGCAGCTCGCGCATCTCCGCGCGCTGCCCCGCGATCATCTCGCCGACGAGACCGCCCACGAGAAAGACGCTGCCCGTGATCACGCAGATCTCGACGAGATTGAGGAGCGGGCGAAAGCCGATGCCCCAGAAGACGCGAACCGCGAGGGCGACGAGGCCGGCGAGCACGCCGGTGAGCGAGCCGACCATGCTCGCCTTGCCGATGCGCACCCAGTCCGTGAACATCCAGACGACCATCGCGCAGCCGCCGGCGATGAAGGTGTTGACGAAGGCCTGCGCTGCCACGCCGTTGGCGGCCAGCGCGCCGGCCGGGTTGTCGCCGAGCCAGCCGAACCAGAGAAGGCCGAGGCCGATGGCGATGAGCGGGATGTTGCTGGGCTTCTCTTCCTCGCCGGGCGCGAAGACGCGCTTCTTGACGACGTAGATGGACGCGAGGGCCGAGAAGCCGGCGGCGCCGTGCACTACCATGCCGCCGCCGAAGTCGAGGACGCCCCACTGCTGCAGGAAGCCGCCGCCCCAGATCCAGTGGGCGAGCGGAACGTACACCAGCAGGCTCCAGAAGACGAGGAAGACGAGGTAACTGCCGAAGGGCACGCGGTCGGCGAAGGCGCCGGTGATCAGCGCGGGCGTGAGCGCCGCGACCGTGAGCTGGAAGACGAAGAAGGCGAGAAACGGGATCGTGGCGCCATAGGCCGGGTTGGGCGCCTGTCCGACGTTGTTGAGGAAGAGGTAGTTGAGCCCGCCGATGACGCCGTGCACGTCGTGGCCGAAGGCGAGCGTGAAGCCCACCGTCACCCAGATGAGCGTCACGACGCCGAGGCTGACGAAGCTCTGCATCATGATGGTGATCACGTTCTTGTTACGCACGAGGCCGCCGTAGAAGAACGCCAGGCCGGGCGTCATCAGCATGACGAGGCTCGTCGACACGAGCATGAAGGCGATGTTTCCGGTATCCCAGTGCATGGATCCTCCCTAGAAGAAGTAGAGCGTGTTGAAAGCGACGGTGGTCTGGTGCCGGGCAAATCCGGTCGAGGTCTCGAAGACGCTGGCGTCCGAACGATCCATCCGGATGTCGGCGCGCACGACGAAGTGCGGCGCGGGCTTGAGTTCCGGCGTGAGCGTGACGCCGGTGAGACGTTGCGCGACGCCGGTCCGCACGCCCTGCGGATCCGCGAAGCGTTCGGCGCGAACGACGAGTCCGAATCGGGGCGTCACCGTGTAGCGCCCGTAGGCGGCGACGGCGCTCCACGTGGCGATGGCCGGGCCGTCCGGGAACGGCTCGTTCGCCTCGCGCCCGTGGTTGGCGTTCAGGGCCGCGGTGACGCGATCGGTGAGCTTCCAGGTCGCGCAGACATCGTAGAGGTGCCGCGAGTCCTGCGTGTCGCCGTCCCGCTCCGGTCCGCCCATGTAGTTGCCGACGATCGTCACGCGCGGATCGACGACGACGGTCATCTGCGCGCCGAAAGACAGCGCGGCGTTGTTGTCGACGACGTTGTCCCACCCGTTCACGACGAGCAGGGCGCCGGACACGCGATCGCTGAACGGGTAGCTCGCCTTCACGCCGGTGTGCGTGAACGGCACCGCGTAGCCGAAGAGAAACGACCGCGAGTAGTTGTCGTTGTAGTTGTCGTAGCCCTCGATGACCTCGTAGGCGAAGTGCGTCACGAACTTGCCGGCGTCCACGCGCAGGCCCCGCCCGACCGGCACGATGTAGCTGACCAGCGCCTGGTGGATGTCGTAGTCCTGGGCCTTGCCCGTGCTGTCGCGGAAGAGCCCGGCAGAGGCCGCGATGCGGGGAATGGACGCCCCGACCATCGCGTCCACGCGGAATCCCACCTCGCCGGCCTTCGTCACCGGCTTCTGGACGACGAGTTCGGCCGCATCGAGCTTGAAGCTGCGATCGTCGAAGTCAAAGACGCGGAACTGGTTCGTTCGGGACGCCGGGGCGTTGAGGTTGTAGGAATAGGCAATCGAGAGGAACGCGTTGAACGACAGTTCGCGGTACCAGGGCGCGAAGGCCTGATCGCCGGCATCTGGCGGGGTCGAAG
>PLMM01000244.1 GCA_003142495.1 Gemmatimonadota bacterium
TGCAGGATGCGATCGACGTGATAGGCGAGCAGTGTGGGCGCAACACTCTCACCCGCCGCGGGAGTGCGCGCGAGCCACGCGAACGATCGTTTCGCGGAGAAGAGCTCGAGCGCGCACGGCACGACCGCGCACGCCACAACGATCTCGACCTTGCTGCGCAGCCGCACGCTAGCGAGCGCTCCTGACGCTCACTGCGCGCGGCCGCGGAGCATCACTTCGTGGCGTACGCCGGAACCTTCGCGTTTGCCGAAACGTCGAAGTGGATCCACATGCCACTGGGCGCGTGGCCCGGCACGCCGCACGCGATCACGTACTGTCCCGCGGGCTGCGCCTTGAAGGTCGTCGCATCGGTTTTCCCCGTCGCGAGACCCGCGGTGACGTCGTTCGTGTACGCGCGCGGAATTGCGGGGTCCTGCGGCTGCGCGGGGAACGGCATCACGTTCGGGAGCACGATGGCGGAGTGCGGAATCGCATCTTCGTTCGTGAACGCCCAGCTCACGCTCCAGCCCACCGGCACAGTGATCGTCTCGTTGCCGCTGAAGCCGCCGTTGAAGTTCATGCCGCCATTGTTCGAGCCGTGCGCCGAATTGAGCTTGAGCTTGATCGTCGTCGCTGCGGCGTTGTAGGACATGAACTCGTTGACCTGCACGTCCGGCGATTCGGCTGCCGGCGCCGTTGCCGGAGCGGGCTTCGCGGCGGGCGTGGCCGACCTGGATGCGTTGACATGCCTTTTGGGCGCCACGCCGCCGGAGCCCTGCGCGCCAATGGCGGTGCTCACGAGAAGTGCCGCGCCCACAGCTGCCGCCCGAAGTACCCGCATATCTGCTCCCGCCGGAAAGAAAGTGGGTGATCCCTCATGAATATAGGGATACCCTGCGGCGAGTGGAACGATCGTGGCGGCGCGCGCGCCAGCGATCGCGCGGAGCGGTTAGTTCGGCTTGACGCGCTTGAGCGAGTCGAGCGACGCTGTCAGCGAATCCATGTGCCGCTTGCGCGCATCGATCTCGGCGTGGATCGCGCGCAACTCCTCGAGAAATTGCGCGTTGTTGGCGGCGGGCGCGGACGGGCCCGAGGCCACGGGGTTCGACGCAGACTGCACGGGCGCCGGTTGCGTCGACGCGGGCTGCGCGGCCGCCTGCGTCACGAGCGGCGACGGTTGCGGCGCCGGGATCGTCGGCTCGCGCGCGATCGGCGGAGAGATCGACGCGCGCTGCTGCGGCGCCGTGCGCACGTGCTCGGCAACGGAGAGCTGTCGTTTTTCTCGAGGCAGCGACGTGTGCTTCGCCACCGTCGTCGCGGGCGGCGCGGCGTGCGGCGGCATCGGCGAGAGGCGCGGCGAGTTCGATGGCGGTGGAGCGACGGCGCCGCCGTCCTCGTGCTGCGCCGCGCTGTCGACGTGCGCGGCAGTAGCGACGAGCACGGAGTCCGTCGTGCGCAGCGGGCGCACGATCGGCGTCGTGTCGCGCAGAGCGGCAATCGGTGCGGCGGCGACGGTGACTACCGTTTCGGCTCGCGCAGCGATCGAGGGTGCGCCACCGCGCTCCATGCCGCGCACGGTAAGCGCGCTCGTAAGCACGGCGACGAGCACACTGCTCGCGAGCATGAGACCGGCGAGAAGCCAGCGGTCCGCGGTCGCGAGGCCGGAGCGCGCGACCGCAACATTGCGCGGCCCGGTCATCCCCTCGTACGACGCGCGACGCGTGACCCACACGCTCGGGCGCGCGGCGGTGATCTCGTCGCGTCTCACGCCATCGGCGGCCGAGCGGGCGTCGGTGACTTCGGTGGACGCGGACGATTGCGGCGCGTCGGCGAGTGGACGCATCGCGTGCCTGAGCTCCATCGTCGTGCCCGTGCGAACGGGGCCGCTGCGATCGCGGAGCGCATTCTGTCGCGCGGCCATGTACGCACGCGGCAAGGACGCCTTTCGCTGCAATGCGCGACGCGGCGCTGTGCGCGATGCGGGCTGCGCGATCGGGCCCGTGGCGCCTTCGGGATGCATCGCGAGCGCAGCGGGAAGCGCCGCGACGAAGTCGTTCCACGTGACGTCGGTGAGATGCTTGTCGTTGGGCGAGGCGAGCGACACTTCGACGCGCACCGCGGCGTCGACGATCTCGCTCTGCGCGCGCGGCGGCTCGAGCGCGACGACCGCCCTACGCGCGTCCTGTGCGCCGTTTCCGCCGACGGCGCCCGCGCACGCGCAGCCCAAGTGCGGCGCGAAGTCGATGAGCGTGTTGCCGCGCGTCATCGTCTGGTTGGCGAGATTGGCGAGCGCGTCGCCGGCGTGCACGTCGACGAGCGTGCGCTTGGGCCACTGCGCAGCGAGCCACTGCGGCGAGGGAACGCCGCCCGGGATCGAGTAGAAGCGGCGACGATCGTGCGCAGCGTGCATGCCAAGATCAGGACGCTGCGTGGCGGGCATGATGCCGCGCCGCGCGAGATTCTCGAGGAGCTCGTGCGGCGAGAGGCGCTCGTCGATCGAATCGTCGTCGGCGCCAGGGCAGTCGCCGACGTACGTGATCGTGAGCTCATCGCCGGGAAAGAGCGCGCGCAGATAACGCGCGACGGCCACGGGCGGAGAGATGAGCGGCACGATGAAGCGACGCAGCTCGGTTGCGCCGCGCAGCTGCTCGGCGACGAGCGGGCACGCGCAGAAGATGGCGGGGCCCGTGCGGCTCTCGAGCTGCTCGAGGCAACCGGCGGCAATCAGCTCGTCGCCCCACGTGGCCGGAAACACCTCGGCGAAGCCGCCGGCGAAGCACGCGTTGGCGAGCTGCGTCGGCGTTGACGGGAGCGCGACGAGAAGGGCGTCTGCGCCCAGGATTGCTACGGAACGCGACGTCGTTTCAACTGCAGTGGCTGGGTCGGACATTTGGGCCCGTGGTCGAGGCGCTCCGGTGGTCCGGATGCGCTCATTATCGACGAATGGGCGTCATGCCGCGTTACGAAATTCTCATCCTTCCGGCTGGGGCTCCGCGAACCAGCGGAAGAACAGCACGGAGATCACTGCCAGCACGTACGTGCCACCTATGGTAAGTAGCAGTCCCCCGGCCACTTGTTGGTCTTCCAGAGCCGACAATCCGGTGACGCGCGGGGCCAGCTCGTAGATGCCGTAGGCGGGAAACTCGGCGAGCAAGAGCCACATCGAGAGGTAGAGGTGCGCCTGGGTGCCGGCAAAGAGATACAGCATGCGCATGGGCGGGCCGAAGCGCTCGCGCAGCGGAACATCGATCACGACCGGCCACCAGAAGGCGAGCCCTGATAGGAACCACGCGAGGTCCAGCGCGAAGGCGCCGAGCTGCGAGCGCATGAGCGTGTCGACGACGCCGGGTGCGTGCGTCGAGAGCATCACGATCGTGAACGCGAGCATCGCGAAGAGCGGCGTCGTCACTGCGGTAATGATCTTTGCCGCAACGCCGTTGCGCGCGAGCAGTGTGCGGATGCGATCGCCGTCGATGCCGCGCAGGAGCAGCGGCGGCGCGACCATCGCGAGCGCGAGAAACTGCGCGGCGTGCACGCTCGCGAGATAGCCGGTGCCGAGCGGACCGCCGGGCCAGTCGAGCGCCGCCCAGACGAGCGCGA
>PLMM01000089.1 GCA_003142495.1 Gemmatimonadota bacterium
ACGCGCGGATACCACTGCGCGATTTCATAGAGCGTGTCGCCCCACGTTCCCATCCGCAGCCCGCGATCGCCGTCCACGTGCGGCACCTTGAAGTTCCACTCGACATCGATGCGCGCGGTCGACTTTGGCGCAATTGGCGAGGGCAGGCCGATGCACGCCGAGGTGAGTCCAAGTCCCGTGGCTCGCGGAGCAGTGAGCGGTGCCTCGGCGGGAGCGCCCGGCCTGGTGGATGGAGTACATCCGCCCTGTTCCGATCTCAGCTCCGCATTCGCGCCGTTCACGCTGAGTCGCGTGATCTTCATCCCGTCCGTGATGTCCGGCACCTGCTGGTCGCGCGGCACGTTCGGCGCGTAGATGTTCTGGTCGAGACGCATCACGATCGTGCGCATCGCGGAATCGCTGTTGTTGTGGAGGACGATCGATTCGCGTCCGGTGAGCCTCGAGGTCGATGGCTCGAGACGCGCGTTGATCGTGTATTCCGTCCAGAGCTGCCAGTAATTGCGCCCCGGCCGGCCGCTCGAGTCGCGCGTGCCGGCGGCCATCGCGCGACGAATCATGTTCGTGAGCGGAATGTCGCGGCGAACCGCGCGCTCGGGGATCTGTGCGCGCGCGGCGACCTTCTGCGCGACACTCGATGCCGGAAGCATGGCCTTCACGGTCGTGTACGCGGGATCGAGCACCTTGAGCGCCGGCAGCCGGGGGCCGGCCTCCGATGCGTCGGTCTGCGAATTCGCGGTGGCCGTGAGAGCGAATAACGCGAAGGCTGCGAGCGCGCCGGAACGTATGACCTTCATCTAAACCATTACGTCGTCTGAATGTTGTCTGCGGAGTTGGAGCTCAGGGCCGCGTCCACAAGGGACTCGCTCACTTCCCACAGTCGCGTGCGCGCGCTCACGTCATACGAGCGCGGCGACGAGCGCGCGGCCGTGCTCTTCACGTAATACCCGCCACTCACCCCTTCGACTTGCGGTGAGCTCGCGAGAAAGACTTGCGTCGCTGCGCCCTGCGCCGGTGTGAGCAGGAAGGGAGAAATCAGCGCGTACAGCAGCCACGGGATCTTCTTCAGCATGTCCGTGGCAACCGCGCCCGGATGCAGGCAATTCGCGGTGACGCCGGTGCCGGCGAGTCGAGCGGCGAGCTCGTAGGTGAACATCACGTTGGCGAGCTTCGATTTGCCGTACGCACGGAAGCCGCCATAGCTCTTCTCGCTTTGTAGATCATCGAAGTCAATCGGGTTGTTTCGCTCCGCCACCGACGCCACGTTCACGATCCGCGACGGAGCTCCAGCACGCAGCAGTGGCATGAGCTCGCGCGTGAACAGAAACGGCGCGAGATGGTTCACCGCGAAGATTTGCTCGTAGCCATCGACCGTGAGAGTGCGAAGCTTGTTCGCGGTTCCCGCGTTGTTCACCAGCACGTGCACCGCGCGATATCGCTTGCCGATCTCTTCCGCCGCCGCGCGTACTGCTGCGAGCGACGCGAAGTCCGCGAGCACAACGTCTACCTTCGCGCCCGGCACCGCCTGCTCGATCTCATCCACCGTGCGCGCGCTCTTCGCCGCATCGCGCGCGACGATCACCACCGTCGCGCCCATCCTCGCGAGCGCGAGCGCGGTTTCCTTCCCGATCCCCGCCGTCGCCCCGGTCACGACGCACACCTTCCCATCCATACTCGCGGCGCCGGCGCTCACGGGTGGCGCCTCGCAGCGCGCGCCCGGTATGTTGCACGACGCCTCATTATAGTGAGCAGCATGCGTCCAACATCGTTCTCGAACCAAACTCGCACAACCGCGGCATCGTGAACGCGCTCACCCGCCCCCTCGCGCTCGCCCTGCTCCTCGGCACCCTGCTCCTCGCGGGCGGCGCCGCTCTCCACCCGATTCTCCACGGCGACGGCTCGATGGAGCTCGGCATGATCGGCTCGATGGCGATCTGGCGGACGATGCATCTGTGCATGCTGGGCGGCACCGGACTCATCGTCATCGGAATATGGGTGCGTCTCGTCGGCACGCCATCGAACAGCCAAACCACCGGCATCGTGATCGCGGCGCTCACCATCATCACTGTCGGGATAGCGCTCGACTCGCTCAACACGACGTTCATGGCGGGCCCCGCGTGGCGCATGGCCGCCGCACTCGCCGCCGGCGACACGACGGTCACGCACCAGTTCGAGCTCATGCACTCGGTCGGCCTGATGTCCGCGCGCTTCGGCAACTACCTGATCGCACTCGGCGCACTCCTGCTGGGCGCGGCCGAGTGGATGACGGCAGGACGGCCGCGGTGGCTTGCGGTGCTGGCGTGGATCGCGGCCGCGGGCGGCCTCGTCGGCGTCATCTTCTTCGACGAGGCAAGGCCGGAAATGCTCGGCGCGGTTTCACTCTTGTGTGGATGGCAGGTTGGCGCGGCGATCGTTGCGCTGCAGAAACCACGTGCGCTGAACTAGTCCTTCAAAATCTCCTTCGCCGCGTTGTAGCCGCACGCGCCCATCACACCGCCACCCGGGTGCGTGGCCGCGCCGCAGAGATACAGATTCTTGATCGGCGTTTTGTACTGCGCCCACCCCGGCAGCGGCCGCATGAAGGCGAGGCTGCTCAGCGACATCGTTCCCTGCATGATGTTGCCGCCGGTGAGTCCGAAGCGCGACTCGATGTCGCGCGGCGAGAGTACCTGCCGGTTGATCACCGACTTCTTGAAGTTCGGCGCGTACTGATTGAGGATGTCGAAGCAGCGGTCGGCGAACTTCTCCTTCGCCGCGTTGTACGCCTCGGGGGTGTCGGCGCCCTTCACGTTGTACGGGAAGTACTGAATGAACATCGACATCAGGTGCTGCCCCTCGGGCGCCACCGTCTTGTCGATCACGCTCGGGATCGTGCACTCGAGAATCGGATTCTCCGCTGGCTTCCCGTACTTCGCATCGTCGTACGCGCGCTCGATGTAGTCCATGTCGGGCGAGATGTGGATCGTGCCGCGATGCTGCGGGCCGGCCTGCGCGCCGGGAACGGCGGTGAAGTTCGGGAGCTCGCTGAGCGCGACGTTGATCTTGAGGCTCGCGCTCGAGTAGTCGAGCCCCTTCACGCCGGCAACGAACTCGGCGGGGAGATCCTTCTCGTCGCAGAGCTTGAGGAAGGTGACGTTCGCATCGGCGCCCGAGGCAACCTTGGCGGCGCGGATCTCGGTGCCATCTTTGAGCACGACGCCGATGGCGCGTCCGTCCTTCACGAGCACTTTCGCCACCTCGGCGTTCGTACGAATCTCGGCGCCCTTCGACTTCGCGGACGCGGCGATCGAGTTCGAGATCCCGCCCATGCCGCCGCGCACGTAGCCCCACACGCCGCGCACGCCGTTGCACTCACCCATCACGTGGTGGAAGAGCACGTACGCCGTGCCGGGCATCGACGGCGCCGCCATCGCACCGATCACGGCGTCGGTCGCGAGCGTGACCTTGAGCTGCTCACTCTCGAACCAGCGATCGAGGATCGGGCGCGCCGCGCCGGTGAGAATCTCGATCGCCGTCGCGCCCTCGGGGCCCATCTTCTTGAACTTCCACGCCATCTTCCCCAGGTGCAGCATGTCCGACGGACGCATGTTCCACGGGCTCGGCGGCGTCTGCATGAGCGTCGGCTCGATCAGGTCGGCGCAGCGCTCGAGCATCGCCTCGTAATTCGGAAGCGCGTCGGCATCCTTCTTCGAGAACTTGGAGACCTCGCGATGCGTCATCTCCTTGTCGGGGCCCATGAGCAGCGACTGGCCGTCCGGAAATGGCGAGAACGACGACGGGCTTCGCGGCAGCAGCTCGAAGCCGAACTTGTGCAGCTCGAGCTCCTTGATGATCTCGGGGCGAAGGAGGCTGTTGACGTAGGCCGCAGTCGAGACCTTGTAGCCCGGCCAGATTTCCTCGGTGACGCATGCGCCTCCGACCATCTCGCGTCGTTCGAGAACGCAGACGCTCTTGCCTGCGCGGGCGAGATAGGCTGCGCAGACGAGCGCGTTGTGTCCACCACCGATGAAAACGACGTCGTAGCTCTTCGCCATAATTGTATACAATCGAAAAAGACAGAACTGTACTTCCGGCGGGCACGGTAAGATCAGCCATGGCGGGCCTTCGCGCCAGCCCTGCCGAGCTCGTACCGGAGTGGACGCGCGTTATCTGTGGTTGGCGGCCGTGGCGGACTGATCTCGGTACACCACACCCGCCTTCATCACGAAGGCGACGTTCTCGAACTTGCTCACATCCGCGAGCCCGTCTCCCTCGACGGCCACGAGATCCGCGAACTTCCCCGGCGCGATCGAGCCGACTTTGTCCTGCCAGCCGATCAGCGTCGCCCCGACGATTNNCTCGTCGCGGACTGAATCACCTGCATCGGCGTCATCCCGCCGTACTGGATGTACATCGGCAATTGCTTCGCGTTGTCGCCAGTCGGGAACACACTCGCGTCGGTACCGAACGCAACCTTCACCCCCGCGGCCACGGCCTTCCTCAAGCCCGCGTGCTTGAGCTCTGCCATCGCTGCGTTCTTCTTCAGTACCTCATCTGGCCATCCCATCGACTTTCCCATCGTGCTGATGTACTGCATGTCGTAAAGATCGGAGACGAGGTAGGTGCCGTGCTCCTT
>PLMM01000416.1 GCA_003142495.1 Gemmatimonadota bacterium
GCACGTCGTCCAACGAAACGGTGGGGGGCGGCAACGAGCTCTCGCTCTTCGCCAGGCTCGGCTGGGCGAACAAGGATTGGAGCGTTGACGGCTACTACCTGCACGCCGACCGCACGCGCGATCTGCGCGTGCAGGACATTGGCAACCAGCTCCTCGAGCCCGACATCCCGCGCCAGGATCGCAAGCGCGCCGACATGTACTTCCGCGCGGGCTACGGCGATCCGGACAGCGGCGTGTGGGCGCAGGCGATGGTCGCGCACTCCAGCTTCGACGAGCACACGCCATTCTCCTTCCTCGACGGCATCCCCGCCGACTCTGCCGACACGTCGCGCACGAGCACGCAGTACGTAGTCACCGGCGGGCTCACGCGCTGGGGACTGCGCCTGAGCGGCATCGAGCGCTATCACCAGCTGCAGACTGGTGGCATGAGCGCGACGGAGGTGCGCGCGAGCTTCGAGCATCGCCTGCTCGCGCTCTCGCTCTACGCCGAGCGGCGCGGCGCCGACAGCAGCTCCACCGAGGAGGCCACCGCTCGACTAACGCCGCTGCCGTTCTTCGCGGTGTCGGGCACCGTCGCGCGGCGACACGGCGGCACCGCGTTCGGCGACGAAAATGAAGTGTCGGCGCGCCTCGAGGCGGGATTCAAGTTCCACCAGGCGTGGTTCACGGGCGGCATCTGGCGACGAGCCAGCGCGGTGGTGCCAGGGCTGATCGCCTTCGACACGAGCTACAGGAACGAGCCGACGGTCGCGGCCACGGGTCCGTTCGGGACGATTCGCGGAAAGATCTGGCGAGACATCGGGTTGAACCTCTGGGCCGTGCGCTGGAACAGCCCGGGCTACTATCGACCGCAGCTGCAGTCGCACGAGGAGCTGTACATCGACACCCAGTGGCTGCAGCGCTTCCCGTCGAAGCACTTCCGGCTGGTAGCCGGGATCGCGCACGAATATCGGCAGGACGTGATGTTCCCGACGGCAAGCACCTTTGAGTCGCTCTCGGACCCGAATGGCATCGTCGCGCTGTTCAGCCACGAGATCATTGGGCGCATCGAGTTTCACATCCTCGACTGCACGATCTTCTTCAACTCGTACTCGGGTATTTCGCCGACGCATGTGGAGGAGGTGAGGGGCTATCTCCTGCCCCCGCAGCGTCTCGAGTACGGCGTCCGCTGGGCGTTCTGGAATTGACAAGCTCGTTGTGGCGTCATAACTTACACGATTCCACATGATACGAAGCATGACGGGCTTCGGGGCGGCGGCGGGCCCCATCGGATCGCAGCAGGTCACGCTCGAGCTGCGCACGGTGAACCATCGCTTCTTCAATCCGAGCATCAAGCTTCCGAGCGCGCTTTCGCAGTGGGAAGGCGAGCTTCGCGAGCAGCTGCGGAAAGGCGTCGCGCGCGGGCACGTCACAGCCACGGTGCGCATCGAGCGAGCGGGGGCCGGCGTGCAGGCGATCGACGAGCAGAAGGTCGCGCGCTACGCCGAACTGTTGCGGGGGCTGCAGCAGCGACACAAACTGGACGGACCGGTAGACCTTGCGACGATCCTTCGCTTCCCGGACGTGCTCGCGTCGGAGCCGGATCAGGAAAACGCGGGCACGGCCGCCGAGGTGCAGAAGCTGGCGGGCGACGCGATCGACGCGCTGACGCGCATGCGTGAGGTGGAAGGGGCGAGGCTCGCGACGCTGCTCGAGCAGCGGATAACAACGGTCGAGGGCGCGCTGAGCCGAATCGCGGCGCGCGCGCCCGAGCGGTTGGTGGCGGAGAAGGAGCGGCTGAAGAAGTCGGTGAAGGAGCTGGCAGACGGTGTGGATCTGGATCAGCAGCGACTCGCGCAGGAGATCGCGCTGCTTGCAGACCGGCTCGACGTCAGCGAAGAGGTCGATCGCTTTCGCTCGCACGTTTCGGCGTTTCGAGAAACGCTCGGGAGTGGTAAACAGGAAGCGGTTGGAAAGCGGCTCGGATTTCTGTTGCAGGAGATGTTGCGCGAGGCGAACACCACGGGCAGCAAGTCGAAGGACGCGGCGATGCTGCACGATGTCGTTGCGGTGAAGGAAGAGCTGGAGCGGATCGCCGAGCAGGTGGAGAACGTCGAGTGAAGATGTTCCCGATCATCCTCTCGGCGCCGTCCGGAGGTGGCAAGACGACGATTGCAAAGCGATTGCTCGAGGTACGGAAGGATGTCGGGTACTCGGTGTCGTGCACCACGCGACCAGCGCGCGACGACGAGAAAGAAGGGCAGGACTATTATTTTCTCTCCACCGGCGAGTTTCTCGCGAGGCAACAGCGCGGCGAGTTCGCCGAGAGTGCTGAGGTGCACGGGAATCTGTACGGCACGCTGCGCTCCGAGGTCGAACGTGTCCTCAAGCTGGGTCACCACGTCATCATGGACATCGACGTCCAGGGCGCAATGCAGTTCCGGAGCGCGTTTCCGGAGTCGGTGCTGGTGTACGTGCTTCCGCCGTCGGGTGAGATCTTGCTGGACCGGCTGCGCGGACGCGGAACGGAAACGCGGGACACGCTCAAGCGCAGGCTGCTGAGCGCACTCGTGGAGCTGCAGGCGGTGCAACGATATCAGTACGTAGTCGTGAATGATGATCAGAATCGCGCAGCGGCCAGCGTGTCGCGCATCATCGATGCGGAGGGGCTGCGCAGGGAACGGTTGCAGAACGTCGAACGCGATGTGCGCTCGATCATCGAGCGGCTGGAATTGGAGCTGGACACTCAAAGCGAGGGAGATTAGATGCAGGTTTTCACCCCGATCGAGGTCGCGAAGCACGCGGCCAACAAGTACCTCGGCGTGCTCGTCGCGGCGAAGTACGCGCGCATTCTCAACGAGTTTCCGCGCATGAGCTCGGAGATTCACGAGAAGAAGCTGACCACGAAGGCGCTCGAGGAGCTCACGAGCGAAGAGTCGATCAAGTACCACGTCGTGCCCCGGCGCGGCCGCTAACAGCGGCACCATCGTGAGACCGTTCGAAGGCCGCCGCATCCTGCTGGGCGTCACGGGCGGCATCGCCAGCTACAAATCGGCTTGGCTCGCGCGCCTCCTCTCGCAAGAGGGCGCGCTCGTGGATGTCGTCATGACACGGGCCGCCACCGAGTTCGTAGCACCGCTCACCTTCGAGGCGCTCACGGGGCGCCCGGTGCATACGGCGCTCGTTGCCCAGGGGCACGCGCTCGATCACATCAAACTCGCGAAGGCCGCAGACGCGATCGTCGTCGCGCCAGCAACCGCGGACTTTTGCGCGCGTGCCGCGCACGGCCGCGCGGACGATCTCCTCGCGGCCATCCTCCTCGCCACCGAGGCGCGTGTGCTTTTAGTCCCGGCGATGAACGATCGCATGTGGGCGCATCCACAAACTCGCTTGAATTCAAAGCATCTTCGCGAGATCGGCTACGGCGTGCTCGATCCCGAGGTCGGCCCGCTCGCGGCCGGCGAGGGAAGCGGCGAGGGGCGCATGCCCGAGCCCGAGACCATCGTCGCGCACGTCGCGCGCATGCTCGACGACGCGTCGTTCAAGGGGCGCCACGTCGTGGTCACCGCCGGGCCAACGCGCGAGCTGGTCGATCCCGTGCGCGTGCTCTCGAATCGCAGCAGCGGGCGCATGGGCGTGGCGCTGGCCGCCGCTGCATGGCGGCGCGGCGCGGACGTGACGCTGATCGCGGGGCCGCTCGAGGTCGCGTCGCCGGTGGGGCCGAAGCTCGTGCGCGTCGAGAGCACCGAGGAGATGTCGAGCGCGGTGCAGCGCGCCGCCGCGAACGCCGACGTGCTCGTGATGGCCGCGGCCCCCGCGGACTTTCGTGCGGCCGAGATGGCGACTGCCAAGAACAAGAAGGGAAGCTCGGCTCCCACCATCGAGCTCACGCCCACGCCCGATATTCTGCGCGAGAGCGCATCGCACATGCGCGCCGGGGCCATTCGCGTGGGCTTCGCGCTCGAGACCAACGACGGCATCGCCAACGCGCGGCAGAAGCTCGAGTCGAAGTCGCTGGACTTGATCGTGCTCAACGATGCGCTCGAGCCCGACGCAGGCGTGGGCGTCGACACGAATCGCGTCACGATCATCTCGCGTGACGGTGGCGCCGAGGAGATTCCGCTGATGCTCAAGCGCGAGATCGCGGACATCATTTTGGATCGCGTCGCAGCGCGCCTCACGTGAAGGCTGAGGATCTCCTTCGGCGCTACCTCGAACAGCGCCGCGAGATGGGGGAGACGGAGCTGGTCCTCGATGGACTCTCCGTCGACGAGGTGATGAAGCTCGTCGGGATCAAGCGCGGCGGGCGCGCGGCGCCGGTCGAGCGCGCGCGGCCACTCATCGCGGAGTCGGACATCCGCGGCTCCGTTGGCGAGCCCGCATCGTCGGGGTGGAGGGACGCGCTACCCGCGGTACCCGCGGTACCCGAAGCGCCGTCCGCCGCCACTCCGCGCCCCCCACGCTCAGCCCCCTTCGCCGAACAGGTCGCGGCCGAAGTCGCCACTCCCTCCGCGCCGAAAGCGCCCGCCGCCCCCGGCCTCGTCGTCGGCTCCGCTGATGGCGAGCGCATCCCCGGCGAGATCGGCGCCGCCACCGATCTCGTCCAGCTCGCGGAGCTGATCAGGCGCTGCACGCGCTGCGACCTGTACAAAACAGCCACCAACGCGGTTCCGGGCGAGGGTAACCCGCACGCCGGCTTCATGTGCGTTGGTGAGGCGCCCGGGGCGCAGGAAGACGCCACCGGACGCCCCTTCTACGGCCAAGCCGGCCTGCTACTGACGAAGATTCTTCAGGCGGTTAACTTGTCGCGGGAAGAGGTCTTCATCCTCAACGTCCTGAAGCATCGGCCGCCGGGGAATCGAAATCCGCTTCCGGAAGAGGTGAGCGCTTGTCGCCCGTACCTCGTTCGGCAGGTCGCGCTCGTCGCCCCCAAAGTCATTCTCGCCCTCGGCACCTTCGCCGCGCAGTCGCTGCTCGAGACCAAGCTGTCGATCGGCAAGCTCCGCGGCTCGGTTCACCGCTATCACGGCATCCCCGTGATCGTCACCTATCATCCGGCGGCACTTCTGCGCAATCCAGCGTGGAAGCGTCCAACATGGGAAGATGTCCAGCTCGCTCGAAGAATCCTCGACGGCGCCAGCGCGTGACCCGTTTCGCGACCGAACCGCTCCCCGCGCCCCCGAGGCAGAACAGGCGGTGATCGCGGCGATGCTCATGGACACGGACGCGATTTTGCGCGCCAGTGAGCACGTCGACGACACGATGTTCTACGATGAGCGACACCGCCGGATCTTCCGCGCGATGATCGCCATCTCGCAGCGCTCGGAAGTCGTCGACCCCGTCACCCTCGGCAACGAGCTCACGAGGCGCGGCGAGCTCGACGCGTCCGGTGGCAAGGAGTACATCGGCGAGCTGATCGACGCGGTCCCCACCGCGGCGAACGTCGAGTACCACGCGAAGATCGTGAAGGAGAAGGCGCTGCTGCGCCGCCTCATCGAGACGTCGACCACGATCATCACGGAGGCGTTCCAGGGGCGCGCGACGGTCGAGGAGCTGCTCGACGACGCTGAGCAGCGGATCTTCCAGGTGAGCCAGCAGCGCGGGCTGCAGGGCTTCACGCGCGTGAAGGAGCTGATGTGGCCGACGATGGAGCGCATCGAGGCGCTGCAGCGCGGCGGAAAAACCATCACCGGCGTCGCGAGCGGTTTCACCGATCTCGACGAGCTCACCTCGGGCTTTCAGCCAGCGGATCTCGTCATCGTTGCCGCGCGACCGTCGATGGGTAAAACGGCGCTCGTCCTCAACATCGCGCAATATGCCGCGATCGAGAAGAACGTGCCGGTTGCGCTCTTCTCGCTCGAAATGAGTAAAGAGTCGCTGGTGCAGCGCATGCTCACCGCCGAGGGGCGCGTCGATGCGCAGAAGATGCGGAAAGGCTTGCTGCGCGACGAAGACTACTCGCGCCTCGCTCGCGCGGCGGGAATTCTGAGCGGCGCTCCGATCTGGATCGACGATTCTGCAGGCATCACGCTGCTCGAGATCCGCTCGAAGGCGCGACGTCTCAAGGCGGATCAGGATATCGGGATGGTAGTGATCGACTATCTGCAGCTCATCCAGGGGCCGGCGAGCTCCGAGAGCAGGCAGCAGGAGATCAGTCAGATCTCGCGCTCGCTCAAGGCGCTCGCGAAGGAGCTCGCGGTGCCGGTGATCGCGCTCTCGCAGCTCTCGCGCGCGCCCGAGCAGCGCGCGGGCGACCATCGCCCGCAGCTCTCGGATCTCCGCGAGTCGGGCGCCATCGAGCAGGACGCGGATGTCGTGATGTTCATCTACCGTCAGGAGGTCTACGACGGCGCGACGGACAAGGACGGTAACTCGCTCGAGGGGCGCGCCGAGGTGATCATCGGCAAGCAGCGCAACGGACCGATCGGTCTCGTGAATCTCTTCTTTCACAAGGCGTACACGCGGTTCGAGAACTACACGGCGCCGCGCCAGCAGTAATGATCACACGCGTCTTGGAGAGATGCGCGCGTGTGAAGTTGCGCGCGCGAAACTATGAATGCGCGCGCGGGACCATGCGCGCGCGAAACCAATGAAGAGCAAGGCGCGCACGGCCTACCGCTGCACCGAGTGCGGCGCCGAGCATCCGAAGTGGTCGGGGAAGTGCGACACGTGCGGCGAGTGGAACACGCTCGTCGAGGAGATCGTCGCTGCGCGCCCCGCCACCGCCGCCGGGCGCGCGCGTGCCGCGGGCCCAACGCTCGCCGGCAACGGCAGCGCCGCCACCGCAATGCGACTCGGCGATCTCCGCGCATCGGACACGCCGCGCTGGAACACCGGCATCAATGAGTTCGACTTCGTCCTGGGCGGCGGCATCGTCCCGGGATCGATGGTGCTGATCGGCGGCGAGCCCGGCATCGGCAAGTCGACGCTCCTGCTCCAGGTCGCGGCGCGGCTCGCGGCGCAGGGGCATCGCGCGCTCTACATCTCGGGCGAGGAGTCGCCGCTGCAGGTCAAGCTTCGCGCGGATCGTCTCGCGGAGTCATCGGAGAATGTGGAGCTGATCGCGGAGACGGAGCTCGAGACGATTCTCGCGACGGGCGCATCGCTGCGGCCGCAGGCGATGTTCGTCGACTCGATTCAGACCATCTTCACGAACGAGCTCGAGGGCGCGCCCGGAAATGTCGGGCAGGTGCGCGAGTGCGCCGCGCGGCTCATGCGCTTCGCCAAGGAATCGGGAACGGCGGTGTTCGTCGTCGGCCACGTCACGAAGGGCGGCGGGATAGCGGTGCCGAAGACGCTCGAGCACATCGTCGATACGGTGTTGTACTTCGAGGGCGAGGGCTTTCTCGATCAGCGCGTGCTGCGCGCAACGAAGAATCGTTTCGGCGGCGTCGACGAAATTGGTGTGTTCCGCATGACCGCCGGCGGGCTCATTCCAATCGCGAATCCCTCCGAGCTCTTCCTCGGCGATCGCCACGCGAGCGCGTCGGGAACGGCCGTCACCGCGCTCATGGAAGGCACGCGACCGCTGCTCGTGGAGGTGCAGGGGCTCGCGGCGAAAGCGGGCTTCGGCACGCCGCAACGCGTCGCCACCGGCTACGATGGCCGCCGCCTCGCGCTGTTGCTCGCGGTGCTCGACAAGCGCGCGGGCCTTTCCTTTGCGCAGCTCGATGTGTTCGTAAACGTCGTCGGCGGATTGAAGGTGCAGGAGCCGGCGGCCGATCTCGCGATCGCGGCGGCGCTCGCGTCGAGCGTCTACGATCGCGCGCTTCCGCCAAACGCCGTGCTCCTCGGCGAGATCGGCTTGGCGGGCGAGGTGCGTCCCGTGTCGCAGGCGGAGCGGCGGCTCGCCGAGGCGGAAAAGATGGGGATGGGAATTGCGTATCTCGCCGAGCGGAGCATCCCGAGGCGGATGCCCAAGGGGCTCGAGTGCGTGGGCGTGCAGACGGTGCGCGAGCTGCTCGAGAAGATCTTCACATGAGCTACGTGTCGAGTGAAACAACACGCGATGTCGGCGTCGTCATCGTCGCTGCGGGATCGAGCACGCGCACGGCGGGCGCGGAGCTCAAGCAGTTTCGCTGGGTGGCGGGGAAGCCGATGCTCCTTCACAGCGTGCAGCGATTCATGGAGCGAGCCGATGTCGCGCTCGTCGTGTGCGTGCTCCCCAAATCGCACGCGGGCGATCCGCCGCCGTGGCTCTTCCAGTGCGATGTCGATCGGCTGCTCGTGAGCGTCGGTGGGCGCGAGCGCGGCGAGTCCGTGCTCAACGGACTCGAGGACATGCCCGCCGAAGTGCGCTTCGTGCTCGTACACGACGCGGCTCGCCCGCTCGTGGACTCCGAGACGATCGAGCGCGTCGTCGCGAAGGCGCGCGAGGGTGTTGGCGCCGTGCCCGCGCTCCCCGCCACCGACACGATCAAGGAAGTCGACGACAGCGGCGCCATCGTGCGCACCCCCGATCGCACGAAGCTCTACCATGCGCAGACGCCGCAGGGCTTTCCGCGCGAAATGATCGAGCAGGCGTATGCGCGCGGGAAATCGGATCGCGTGCAAGCGACGGACGATGCCGCGCTCTGCGAGCGCATCGGCGCGCGCGTCGTGATCGTCGAGGGGAGCGCTACTGGAATGAAAGTCACGACCGACGAGGACTTCGCGCGCGTCGACGCGCTCGTGAAATTGGTTCGATGAGCACCGAACCATTCGTCGTTCCATTCTGGTCGCCGGCCGAAGTCGCGGCATCCATCAATGGCACCGTAGCACATCTCGCCGCGAGAAAGGTTCTCGCCTATCCCACCGAGACCGTCTACGGCTTCGGCGGCGCGACGGACTTCGATTCCGTCGAGTCGCTCGTGCACATGAAGGGGCGACCGGCAGGGAAGCCCTTTCTCATTCTCGTGGCGTCGAGCGAGATGGTGACGCGACTCGATCTCCGCCTCACGGGCTACGCATCGCGGCTCGCTGCTCGGCACTGGCCCGGCCCACTCACGCTCGTGCTGGGCGGTGGCGAGCGCCGGCTCCCCGAGCGACTGCGCGGGCCCGAGGGCGGCGTCGCCGTGCGTTGGACATCGCATCCGAATCTCACGCGGCTGCTCACGGCGTACGGCGAGCCGCTGACGTCGACGAGTGCCAATCGCCCGGGTGTACCGCCCGCGATGACGGCGGCGGAGATCGAGCAGCAGTGGAGCGCGGAGATCGGGCGCGGACTACTTCGGGTGCTCGATGGCGGGCGATTGATCCCGTCGCCCCCCTCGACCGTAGTAGATTGCATGGGTGCGCGGGCGCGCGTGATACGCCCGGGCGCCATCTCCTCCGCGACGTTGCGGGAAAGCGTGCCGGACCTCATTGGAGATCTGTAGTCCCATGCGAGTGCTTTTCGTGTGCACGGGCAACACCTGTCGAAGCGTCATGGCCGAGTATCTGGCGCGGCGCANNCATCCGAACGAAAGCTCACCGTAAGCGTGGGCAGCGCCGGCACCGCGGCGTGGGATGGCGCGCCCGCATCCGACGGCGCGCTCCTCGTGTGCCTGGAGCACGACGTCGACCTGTCGCCGCATCGCGCGCGCCTGCTCACGCGCGAGCTGCTCGAGAGCTACGAGCTCGTGCTCGCGATGGGTCCGCACCACCTCGAGCGCATCGAGGCCATCGGCGGCAAGGGGCGCACGCATCTGCTCACGTCGTACGGCTCGCGCGGCTCCACCGATCGCCCGATTGGCGATCCGTTCGGCGGCGATCTCGGCCTCTATCGCGAGACCTTCGACGAGCTCGATCGCGAAATCCGTCGCGCCTTCGACCGCCTCGCTGCGGAGCGAGCACCGGGCGTCTCGTGATCGCTGGTCCGAGCCGCCTCGTCCTGCTCGGCAATCCCGTCAGTCATTCGCTTTCTCCCGTATTCCAGAATGCCGCGCTCAAGAGCGAAGGCATTCCGCTCACCTACGAGGCGATCGAAGTCGCCGCGCCCGATCTCGGCCACGTGCTCACGCTGTTGGCGGAGGACAACGCCGCGGGGAACATCACGATCCCGCACAAGGAGGCGGCGTTCGCGCTGTGTGCGCGACGCTCGCCGCTCGCGGAGCGCGTAGGCGCGGTGAACACCTTCTGGATCGAGGAAGATGGCGCCGACGGTGGTGTCCTCGTGGGCGACAACACGGACGTGGGCGGCTTCGAGTCGCTCGTGCGGGCGACGATGGACGGGCTCCCGCGCGGCCGCATCGCGCTNNCGGCGGCCGCGGCGCTCGCGGCGATCGAGCAGTGGCCCGGCTGCGAGGTGACGCTCTACAATCGCAGTCCCACGCGTCTCGCGCGGCTCGCGTCGCGCTTCCCGATCGTGACGCGCACGGCGGGGACGGCGGTCGAGGCGGTGCAGGGTGCAACGCTCGTGGTGAATGCGAGCGCGTCGGGGCTCGAGGACGATCTCTTTCCCGTGCCGATCGAGACGCTGCCGTACGATGCGGCCGTCGTCGATCTCGTCTATCGCCGTGGCGACACGCCGTGGGTGCGCGCGGCGCTCGCGTGCGGCCATCGCGCGAGCGACGGGCTCCCGATGCTCATCGAGCAGGGCGCGCTTTCGTTCGAGAAGTGGTTCGGCCGCGCGGCGCCACGCGCGGTCATGTGGGACTCGGTGACCATGCCAACCGATGCTTGAGTCAGTCGTGATGCGCAGTACCGCGCGCGCGATGCTGCACGGCCTCGCAGATCTGCTCCTCCCGCGATCGTGCGCCGTGTGCGAGCACTCGATCGACGCCGGCGACACGAGCCTCGTCTGCGGCCGCTGCTGGGCGCGCGCGCACGAGCTCCCGCATCCGCGCTGCGATCGCTGCGGGCATCCGCAAACGCGCCCCACGTGCAGCTGGTGTGAGCAGCTCCCGCCCTTCGTGCGCGCGGCGCGCTCCGCGTACTGGATGCCCGGCGGCACGGCCGGCGCCATCGTGCACGCGCTCAAGTACAACGGCTGGCACGGCGTGGCCGCGGGGATGGCGAGCCGCATGGCGCGCCTCTCGTGGCCACGCGATGTCGTATCCGAGCGTTCTATGGTCATGCCAGTTCCATTGGCACCTATCCGTGAGCGCGAGCGCGGCTTCAATCAGAGCGCGCTCCTCGCACGCGCGCTCGCGTCACGATGGAGGGTCCCATTCGTCTCTGATTGCGTGGTCCGCGCACGCGCAACGGCCACGCAAACGCGGTTGACACCGGAGGAGAGACGGGGCAACGTTTCGGGCGCGTTTCGTGCGGCGCCAAACGCCCGAGAGCGGCTCAAGGGCGCCCATGTCGTGCTGGTGGACGACGTCATCACCACCGGCGCGACGCTGTCCGAATGCGCGACCACGCTCTTCGAGAGCGGCGCGCGAATCATCAGTATCGTGACCTTTGGACGGGCGCCGGCAGCTGGCGACCGTGCACACTGAACAGGAGCGCTAACGGCAATGGCAATTCGTGTAGGCATCAACGGCTTCGGCCGCATCGGACGTCAGGTCGTGCGCGCGCTTCGCGAGCAGAACGTCGCGGATGTGACGATCGTCGCGGTCAACGACCTCACCGATACCAAAACACTCGCGCACCTCTTCAAGTACGACTCGGTGCACGGCATTTTCGACGGTGACGTGTCCGCCGGCGCCGGCTCGATCGAGATCGACGGCGACGAGATCGCCGTCCTCACGGAGAAGGACCCCACGGCGCTCCCGTGGAAGAAGCTGAACGTCGACATCGTGCTCGAGTCCACCGGGAAGTTCACCAAGGCGGCGGACGCGAAGAAGCACATCGCCGGCGGCGCGAAGAAGGTGCTCATCTCCGCCCCCGCCAGCGATGAGGACATCACCATCGTCCTCGGCGTCAACGAGGGCAAGTACGACGCGGCGAAGCACAACATCATCTCCAATGCGTCGTGCACCACGAACTGCGTGGCGCCGATGGTGAAGATCGTGCGCGACGCCTTCGGCTTCCGGCACGCGTCGATGACCACGATCCACAGCTACACGAACGACCAGAACATCCTCGATCTACCGCACAAGGATCTGCGTCGCGCGCGGGCAGCCGCGCTCTCGCAGATCCCGACCACCACGGGTGCCGCCAAGGCAACAGGGCTCGTCATTCCTGAAGTGAAGGGGAAGATCGACGGCATCTCCGTGCGCGTCCCAACGCCCGACGTGTCCTTCACCGATCTCGTGGTGGAGGTGGAGCGCGCCACGACCATCGACGCCGTGAACGCCGCCTTCCGCGCGGCCGCGGATGGCCCGCTCAAGGGCATCGTCGCCGTCTCGGACGAAGAGCTGGTATCGGTCGACTACACCGGCAATCCGTTCTCCTGCACGCTCGATGCGAAGACGACCAACGTCATCGACGGCACGCTCGTGAAGGTCTGCGGGTGGTACGACAACGAGTGGGGGTACGCCTCCCGCTGCGTGGATCTCCTTCGCTTCATCGGCGCGCGGCTGTGAGCCGAGTGGTGACGCGCGCGGATCGCTCGCGCGATCTGGTGGCTTTTCTCGTGCTGCTCGCCGGCGCGGCGCTCTACGCGTACGCCTGGTTCGGGATGCACAATCTCGCGACGAAGCAGCTCGTGATACCCAAGGGCGTTCCCGCGATGCGCTACTTCGACACGTACTGGCAGCTGTTTCGCGTCGCGAAGCTCTTCTTCATCGCCGGCGCGGCCGCCCTCGCGTGGTCGTACTGGAGCTACTTCAGGCGCGTCGACACGCCGGCATGAGTTCAAAGAAAACGATACGCGATCTCACCGACGCCGAGCTGCGCGGCAAGCGCGCGCTCGTGCGCGTCGACTTCAACGTCCCGATCGAGGGCGATCGCGTCACCGATGACACACGCATCCGCGCGGCGATCCCCACCATCGAAGCACTCCTCGCGCGCGGCGCATGCGTCGTGCTCATGTCGCATCTCGGCCGCCCGAAAGGAAAGCCCGACATCAGGTACACGCTCGAGCCGGTCGCGAGGCATCTGCAAACGCTGATCAAGGCGAAAGTCGACTTCGTCGAGACGACCGACAGCGACGAGGCGCTGCGCGCGACGCACGATGCGAAGGCGGGCACCGTGCTTCTGCTCGAGAACACGCGCTTCCTCGGCGGCGAGGAGAAAAACGAGGAGCGGCTCTCGCGCTCGCTCGCGGAGCTCGGCGACGTCTACGTGAACGACGCGTTCGGCTCGGCGCATCGCGCGCA
>PLMM01000164.1 GCA_003142495.1 Gemmatimonadota bacterium
TCTTCACCATCGTGGCGGGCAGCGGGGCATAGTCCAGCGAAGGAGCAGCCATCTCGCCGTCATGCAGTGCCCAACGGATGAAGTCGACTAGTTTCTTCGATTTCGCCGGATCCTTCGGCGTCGTGTACAGA
The DNA here is from genome assembly GCA_003142495.1 of Gemmatimonadota bacterium. Taxonomy (GTDB): domain Bacteria; phylum Gemmatimonadota; class Gemmatimonadetes; order Gemmatimonadales; family Gemmatimonadaceae; genus FEN-1250. The sequence goes on from PLMM01000164.1 coordinate 132, forward strand.
ATGATCCACGTGAAGGAGGAGATCGGATACGCGCCCTTCCCCGGCGCATTCACGATCGAAATGCGATAGTCCGTGTTCGCGGGCAGCTTGGCCGCCGAACCCGCAGCGGCAGCCGTCACGCCTTCGATCGTCGGCGCGCTCCACTCTCCCGCGGGATTCTTGATCAGCGCAGTTTGTAGCTTGTTCTGCTTTGCATAGGAAAGCTCGACGTAGCCAATCGCGCCCGGCGTCTGACGAACGAGTCCCGAGACGCCTTCGCTCCCCTTGCCGCCGAGACCTACCGGCCAGGCGATCGCCTGTGACTTCCCAGGTCCGCTCGCCCACCCTGGGCTCACGACGGACAGATAGTCCGTGAAGATGTACGTCGTGCCGCTGCCATCCGAGCGGTGCGTGACGACGATGTCCTGAGTCGGCAGCTTGGCGCCCGGATTCAGCCCGACAATGCGGGAGTCGTTCCACTTGGTGATCTTGCCGAGAAAAACATCCGCGAGCACGTCGCCGGTGAACTTGAGCGGCGCACTGACTCCGGGCACGTTATAGATGATGGCAACTGCTCCCAACACCGTCGGGATGTGCATGATCGGGCCGCCCTTGGCACCCGCCATCTGCTCGTCGGTCATCGGTCCATCGGTTCCGCCGAAATCCACCGTGAGTTCCGAGAGCTGTCGAATGCCGCCGCTCGAGCCGATGGACTGATAGTTGACTTTCACTCCTGTCTTCTCGGCGTACATCGACGCCCATTTGGAGTAGATTGGATAGGCGAAGCTGGAGCCGGCGCCGGTGATGTCGGCGCCTTGCGCGGCGAGGGAGCCGAACGAGCTGATCATCGCTCCGGCAACCAAGCTGATGACACGAATGTTCACGAGTATGTCTCCGTGTGGGTGATGTATCGCGCCGTTAAGCTGCCGGAGACGGGTAAAGAACTCGCCGTGACACTGTAACGCATCTGTCACGAGGCAGTCGGAGAGGCGCCCCGCGATGCGTTTCGCCGCGTCGGAGTGCGAAGGATTGTGCTGGTGCCGGAACGAAGCGACGCAGGGGGAACGCGCCTCGCCGTTCGAGTGTTACGAGGATTCGTCGGGGAAAGTCGCGCGCACGCTGCTGCCCGTGCCAACGACGCTTTCTACGCCGACGCGGCCCCGATGTGCCTCCACGAGATGGCGCACGATCGCGAGGCCGAGCCCTGTGCCGCCGGAGTCGCGCGCGCGGCCAGAGTCCGCGCGATAGAAGCGCTCGAAGATGCGCGAGAGATGCTCGGGCGCGATGCCCACGCCGGTATCGCGCACGCCGATCGTCGTGCCGCGATCCGCGCGCTCGCTGAAGAGGATGATGGTGCCGCCGGCGTTCGTGTAGCGAATGGCATTCTCGGCGAGGTTGGCGTACACCTGCCGAAGCGCGGTGGGGTCGGCGTACGCACACTCGGCGCCCTCTCCGATCTCGACGCCGAGCCGCACGCCCTTCTCCAGCGCTGCGCGCAGCCGCCCCGCGGCCACCTCGCTCGCGACCGCGCGCAGGTCCACGCGCACCGGATTCGGCACCCACCCGCCCGACTCGATGCGCGAGAGATCGAGCAGATCGTCGACGATCTGCTGCATGCGCTGCGCGTTCGACTGGATCGCCTCGATGAAGCGGATCCCTTGCTCGGGCGGCACATCGCCCGCGGCCAGCGTCTCCGCGAAGCCGAGGATCACGGTGAGCGGCGTCTTGAGCTCGTGCGAGACGTTCGCGACGAAGTCTCGACGCACCGCTTCGACGCGCCGCGATGCGGTGAGGTCGAACACCGCGAGCACGACTCCGCCGTCGCCGAGCGCGCGCGCGGTGAGCATCATGCTCTGCCCGTCGACGGTGATCTCCGTCGGCTCCGTCGCCTCGCCCGCCAGCGCGGCGGACAGCGCCTCGCGCAGCGTGCGGTCCCGCGGAAGGCGGTCGGCGGAGAAGGGGACCTCGTCGGGAAGGCGAAGCATTCGCCGCCCGCTCTCGTTCACCCGCACGATCTGCCGTCGCGCGTCGACTGCGATCACTCCTTCCTGGAGCGACTCGATCACCGCGATCATATGCATGTCGTCGTCCTCCAGAGCCTTGAGGCGACTGGTGAGTTGCTCGGCCATTCGGTGCACGGCTGAAGCCAGATCGCCGACTTCGCCCGGAGCCGACAGCGCGGGGCGGCGTGAGAGGTCGCCCGCCGCGAGTGCCTGCGCGACATCGCGCAGCTCGACGACGGGATTCGAGACCGCGCGCGAGAACGCGGCCGCGAGAATGAGTGCGGCTACGAGCGCGACGAACCCCGAGAGGAGCACATCGCGCTGTCCGCGCGCGACAATGGCATCGAGGCTCGCGGTGGAGACCGATACGCGCGTCACGCCATACTGCGACTTGATCGCGACATAGAGCTCGTTGTCACCCGCCGACGGACTCGTGCGATCGGCGGTGCCCACGCTGTCGCGCAGCGCGGTGATCACCTCGGGGCGCGTGCTGTGATTCTCGAGCCGCGTGCGCGATTCGCCGCGAAACTCCGAGTCGCCGATCACCCGGCCGTCGTGATCGATGAGCGTGACGCGATGCCCGATCGCCGCGCCGGCGCTTGCTGCGAGTGCGTCGGGGTCGACCGTCGGCGTCCACTCGCGCGAAATGAGCCGCGCCTCGCGCGTGAGATGCGCGATCTCGAGCTCCTCGAGCTGGCGCCGCAGCCGAACGCCGCTCAATACCACGAGCAGCACGATCAGCACGGTGACGACCAGCACCGCTCCGGCGAGGAGCCGGTGCGCCAGCTTCACGACGCGCGCGCCGAGGGGGAGCGGAGGCGATAGCCGAAGCCGCGGACGGTCTCGATGAGATCCGACGCGACGCCGAGCTTCGTGCGCAGCCGCTGGATGTGCATGTCGACGGTGCGCGTCTGAATGTCGGGCGCGGCATCCCACACCGTCTCGAGCAGATGCGCACGCCCCTGCACGCGTCCGCGACGCTCGGCCAGCGTCAGCAGCAGCTTGAACTCCGTTGCCGTCAGCTCGATCTCGAGCCCGTCGATTCTCACGCGATGCGCCGAGCGGTCGATCTCTATTGGGCCGATGGTGAGCGCGTCGCTGGCGGCGGTGCCGGCGGCAGCGAGCCTTCGCAGGATCGCGCCGACGCGCAGCACGAGCTCCTGCGGGCTGAACGGCTTCGCGAGATAGTCATCGGCGCCGAGAGAGAGGCCGCGAATGCGATCGGCCTCCTCGCGGCGCGCGGTGAGCATGAGCACCGCGACATCGCGCGTGTTCTCGGCTGCGCGCAGCTGCTCGAGCACATCGAAGCCGGACATGCCGGGGAGCATGAGGTCGAGCACGACCAGCGCGGGGCGCTCCTCGCGTGCCGCCTGCAGTGCCTCGGCGCCCGTGCTCGCGGTGGAGACGCGGTAGCCACCCTTCGCGAGATGGTAGGCGACGAGTGCGACGATGTCCTTCTCGTCATCGACCACGAGCACGCGCTCGCCTCCCGCGGGGGCGGTCACGTGATCTCCGTGCGCAAGCGTTCCTGGATTCGTGCGGTGATCATCTCGATCGCCACCGCGTTCTGGCCACCGTGCGGAACGATGATGTCGGCGTACTGCTTCGTGGGTTCCACGAACTCCTCGTGCATGGGTCGGACGGTACTCATGTACTGATCGAGAATGTCCCGCAGCAGTCGCCCGCGAACGCGCACGTCGCGGCCAATGCGGCGAATGAGCCGGATATCGGCCGCGACATCGACGAAGATCCTGATGTCGCACAGCGCGCGCACTCGCGCATCCCAGTACAGCAGAATGCCATCGACGATGACGACATCCGCACCGGCCACCGCCTCCGTGCGCGCGGAGCGCAAATGCGTCACGAAGTCGTACACCGGCTTGTCGATCGCCGCGCCGCTCGCGAGCGCCTCGAGCTGATCGCCCAACAGCTCCATGTCCACCACATCTGGATGGTCCCAATTGAGCCGCTTGCGCTCGTCGAACGTGAGGTGCGTCATGCTGCGGTAGTACGCATCCATGCTCACCGACGCGACGGAAATGTCCGTCAGCAGTTCCGCCACCTTTCGTGCAACGGTGGACTTTCCTGATCCGGAACCGCCGGCGACGCCTACGATCAACGACGGCATCGCGTGCTCTCTGCCGGAGGATGTTCGCAAGCGCGAGGGCGAAATAGAAGCGGAGAGGCCGTCACGATCATGTAACCCATGCATCGAAGTTGCGCTGCCTACGTGCTGCGGTCAACGGCGCGCCACACTCGCACCGCCAATGCGAGGCCGCTAACCTTTTGCGATGCGAACGCCGACGCGCGCCATGCTCATTTTGCTCCCGCTGGGAACGCTCGCAGCGGCCGCAAACGGGGCGCGCGCGCCACGAGAGCAGACCTTGCTCGTTGCGGCGACGACGGACGTGCACGGCCATCTCGTGGGGTGGGACTACTACGCCAACCACTCCGACACGGTGCGCGGACTTGCCCGCGCCGCGACGATCGTCGACTCGCTCCGCGCGGCCGCGCCCGGAATGGTGGTGGTCGTCGATGCCGGCGACATGCTGCAGGGCACGCCACTCACCTACGTCGCCGCGCGCCGGGAGAACTACTCCGTGCATCCGGTGTTCGCGGCGATGAACGCAATGCATTACGATGCGGCAGCCGTTGGGAATCACGAGTTCAACTACGGGCTCCCGTTTCTGTACGCTGCCGCGAAGGGCGCGCACTTCCCGCTCCTCGCCGCCAACGCGTATCCAGCGTCGGGCGCTCCTCCGTTTCCCGGACGCACGATCGTCGAGCGAGACGGCGTGCGCATCGCGCTGATCGGCGCGACCACGCCGGGCTCCAACGCGTGGGACCGCGACAATCTCTCGGGGCGCCTGACCATCGGAGCCATCGTGCCCGCCGTTCGCGCGCAGGTCGACTCCGCGCGCCGCGAGCACGCGAACGTCATCGTCGTCGTCATGCACACCGGCCTCGGCGAGCCATCGAGCTACGACACGATCGCGACTCGCCTGCCGAGCGAGAATGTGGCGGCCGAGGTGGCGCGCGCGGTGCCGGGGATCGATCTGATCGTGTACGGACATTCGCACAAGCAGATGGCGGACACCGTCATCGCGGGCACGCTCCTGATGCAGCCGAAGAATTGGGCGCAGAGCGTCGCGGTTGCGGCGCTGCATCTCGAGCAGACCGGCGATGGATGGCGCGTGGCGAGCAAGAGCTCGTCGCTGATCCAGTCGGCGGGGCACGCCGAGAGCAACGCGGTCTTGATGGCAGTGAAAGCCGCGCACGAGGCGGCGTTGGGCTACGTCGCGATGACGATTGGCACCTCCGACGTCCGCTGGAGCGCCGACTCCGGCCGCGTGGTCGACACGCCGCTCGCCGATCTGATTCTCGAGGTGGAGCGACGCACGGCGCACAGCGATCTCGCTTCGACGGCGGTGTTCGACGTCGGCGCGAAGATCGATTCCGGCCCCGTAACGGTAGGCGAGATCGCGCGGCTCTATCCATACGAGAACACGCTCTCGGCGGTGCGCATCACGGGTGCTCGGCTCCGTGCCTACCTCGAGTACAGCGCCCGCTACTATGGTACGTACGGCACGGCCGAGCCGCCTGTGCATCAGGACGTGCCCGGCTACAACTTCGACATCGTGGCGGGCGCGGACTACACGATCGATCTCTCGCGCCCCATCGGGCAGCGCATCACGAAGCTGACCGTCAAAGGGACGCCGGTCGCCGACGATGCCACCTTCACGCTGGCGCTCAATAACTATCGCCGCTCCGGCGGCGGCGGATACGCGATGCTCAAGGATGCGCCCGAGGTGTACAACAGCGCCGCCGAGATTCGCGATCTGCTGATCGCCGAGGTGGAGCGGCGCAAGCACATCACGCCGAGCGATTACTTTCAGCGCAACTGGTCGATCGTGCCCACGGCCGCCATCTCGCCCGCGTACACCGCAACCCATCACTATACGCAATGACCCGTATCATTCCAGTGTTCGTGAACTCCGCGAAGATCGAGCTCGCGACCGATTCCACCGCGCTCGACGCGGTGCGTCTGTGGAGCGAGAGCGCGGCGCGCGAGGTGATTGATGGCGCGCGCGTCATCACCGACGATCGCGGACTTCCGATCCCACCCGACACCGTGATCCACGGCGGCTCGATCTTTCGGCTGATTCCCGCGCGCGCCGTTGGCGATGCCGCCACCGACACGGTGGGATAGGGAGTGCCCGAGATCTTGCGCGAGCTGCTCGTTCGCCTTCCCAAGGCCGAGCTGCACTGCCACCTCGATGGCTCCGTTCGCCCGCAGACGCTCATCGAGCTCGCCGCCGAGCGCGGCATCGTGCTGCCGGCACACAACGCCGCGGAGATCAACGAGTACATGATCGTGCGCAACGCGGACAACCTCGAGGATTATCTCGCGCGCTTTTCCGTGACGCTCTCCGTGATGCAGGATGCCGAAGCGCTCGAGCGGATCGCGCGCGAGCTCGTGGTGGATGTGGCGCGCGAGGGCGTGCGCTACATCGAGATTCGCTACTCGCCGGTACTGAATACGCAGGAGGGACTGTCGCTCGACGAGGCCATCGAGGCACCGCTGCGTGGAATCGCGGCGGGGACGTTCGAGAGCGGGACGGTCGGGCGGGTGATCGTTTGCGCGCTGCGCCATCTCGACCCGTCCGTCTCGAGCGAGCTCGCGCGGCTCGCCGTCGCCTACAAGCATCACGGTGTGGTGGGTTTCGATCTCGCGGGCGGGGAGCGTGCGCATCCGGCGAGCCGACACAGCGAGTCCTTCGCGTATGCGCGTGCGCACGATCTCGCGGTGACGGTGCACGCAGGCGAGGGCGACGGCGCGGACTCCGTGCGCCAGGCGGTGCACGTCTGCGGGGCGAATCGCATCGGCCACGCGACGCGCCTCTGCGAGGATCAGTCGCTCAGCCAGTACGTGAACGATCGCCGCATCGCCCTCGAGATCTGCCTCACGAGCAATGTCCAGACGCGCGCCGTTGAGTCGTACGAGACGCATCCGCTGCGCTCCTACTACGATCACGGGCAGAAGGTGGTGCTCAATACCGACAACCGCCTCATGAGCGGCGTGACGCTCATCGACGAGTACGCGCATGCCGCGTCGTCGCTCGGCTTCACCTTTCGCGAGCTCGCGCAGATCGCGCGCAACGGCTTCGAGTGCGCCTTCGTCTCGTGGCACGACCGCCGCGCGATGTTGGAGACCTTCGACCGCGAGCTGCCGCAGCTCCTCGCGCAGTCGTGAGCGCGAACGCGGAGATGGTCGCGCGCGCGGCGGAGATGGTGCGCGCGAAGATCGGCGGCGAGATCTCGACCGCGCTCATCCTCGGCTCCGGACTCGGCGGGCTCGCCGATCGCGTCGAGGATGCCGTGTCCATTCCGTATCGCGCGATTCCCGGCTTCCCGCCCTCGAGCGTTCCTGGCCACGCGGGCCGCTTCGTCGCAGGTACACTCGGCGCGCGGCGCGTGATCGTCGCCGCAGGTCGCTACCATCTCTACGAGGGTCATTCGACTGAGACGGTCGCGCTCCCCACTCGCGTGCTGCACGCGTGCGGCGTGCGCACGCTGTTCGTGTCGAATGCGGCTGGCGGGATCAATCGCACGATGCGTCCGGGCGAACTGATGATCATTGAGGATCATCTCAACCTCATGTCGCGCACGCCGCTCGTTGGACCGGAGCGCGCGGGGGAGATGCGTTTTCCGGACATGTCGGCGCCGTACGACGCAGCGCTCAATCGCGCGCTCCGTGAGGCCGCGCTCGAGAGCGGCCTCGCGATCACCTCCGGCGTCTACGCAGCGCTGCTCGGTCCCGCGTACGAAACGCCGGCCGAGATTCGGATGCTCGAGAAGCTTGGCGCCGATGCGGTGGGGATGTCGACGGTGCCGGAGGTGCTCGTGGCGCGTGCGCTCGGGATGCGAGTCGCCGGCGTCAGCTGCATCACAAACGTCGCCGCAGGGTTGAGCAACACCCCGCTCAGTCACGCCGCGGTGCTCGAGACGACCGCTCGCGTGGCGGCAAGCTTCGAGCGGCTCGTCACTGCGTTCGTTCAGCGAATCGCCTAGCTGCGCACCGCGCTCGTCGCTCCCGGCTACGCCACGGGAAGGGTCAACGTGAACGAGCTCCCGACGCCGACGACACACTCCGTCGCGTGCGCAACTGGAGAATTGTTATTCAGCCCAGTGGTTGAGCGGCCCATGCCCACCGCCGAGCGCCGGCGCAGTCGCGATCGCGCGATGCACCCAGTCGATGGCCTGCTCGACGGCCCTGTCGAGCTCGTTACCGACCGCGAGGAGCGCCGTAATGGCGGACGAGAGTGTGCAGCCGGTTCCATGCGTGTGGCGTGTGTCGAGCCGCCGATGCGTGAACACGCTCACATTGTCGCCGTGCACGAGCACGTCGATCGCCGCATCGCCGACGAGGTGGCCACCCTTGATCAGCGCGGCCGTAGCTCCGCGAGCAACGAGCACGCGTCCCGCGCGCTCCATCGCGTCGACATCGCGCACGGTCTCGCCCACGAGCATCTCCGCCTCGTCGAGATTCGGCGTCACGAGCGTCGCGAGCGGAATGAGCACGTCTCGAAGCGCAGCGATCGCGCTCCGCTCGAGCAGCGCAGCGCCCGAGGCCGAGACCATCACGGGATCGACGACGAGCGGCGCGAGCGCGTGCCGGCGGATGGCGGCGGCGACGGCTTCGACGATCGCCGAATCCGCGAGCATCCCCGTCTTGGCCGCCGCCGGCCGCAGGTCGCCCGCCACGGAGTCGATCTGCGCCTCGATCATCGACACCGGAACCGCCACCCATCCTTGCACGCCACGCGTGTTCTGCGCGGTCACGGCCGTGATCACCGACGTGCCGAAGACACGAAAGTGGTGGAAGGTCTTGAGGTCTGCCTGGATGCCCGCGCCGCCCCCCGAGTCGGAGCCTGCGATCGTGAGGGCAATGGGCGGTGGGGCCATCGCCGAAGGATGCCCTTAACTCCACGGCGCGACAACATCGCGTGACGCCCGCCCTCGCGCCGCCGTCATTTCTAACCGGCACTTGTGGCGCTTTTCCCGCTTTCCCGTAC
>PLMM01000401.1 GCA_003142495.1 Gemmatimonadota bacterium
CCGTCGACCGCCGCGCTGATGTCGATCGTGCGGCTCTCGATGCCAAGCGCATCGATGACGAGCTGCGCGTGTTCGAGGCTCTCCGGGCTCGACGTGCGATAGGGAAGCCGCACACCGATCACGTTCTTCGCGCCGATCGCCTTCGACGCGAGGAAAGCGGTAACCGCTGAGTCGACGCCGCCGGAGATCGCGACGATCGCCTTCTCGAAGCCGCGCTGCTCGAGCTCGTCGCGGATGAACGACGTGAGCCAGCTCTCGGTGAGCGAGCCATCGATCGAGAGCGCTGAGGGCGCGCCGTTCTCGCGCGCGCCCACCTGTACGACCTCGATGTCGCTCGAGCGCGACTCCGCTTTCGCGCGCGACTTCTTCGCCACCGTCTTCTTCGCGGCCGGCGCCGGATCGTACTCGAGCGCGGCCGGCGTCTCCGCGCGGATCTGCTCGAGATTGTCGAGCAGATGCGGCATCGCCGTCTGCAGATCCGCGAGCAGCGGCATCTCCGAGCGCGCGCGCGAGAGATCGTTGAGGTCGATGCGCAGCGCGACGAGTGCCTCGCGCCAGAGCGGCCCGCGCACGCGCACCTCGCCGTTGGGGCCGGCGATCGTGGCGCCCCCGGGGAAGGACTTCCCGCCCTCGTTCGCCACCAGATTCGCGAACGACACGAACACTCCCTGCTCCTCGGCTATATCCCGCACGAGCCGCTCCCACCGCGCGACGCTCGCGGGGCCGGGGATCGCGTCGTCGCGCGGATGGACGCCGCGCGCGGGCGCCGCCGCCGAGATGAAGATCACCGTCGCGCCGTCGAGCGCGAGGAGCGTTCCCGGCAGCGAGTGCCACGCGTCCTCGCACACGAGCATCGCGAACTTCCCCCACGGCGTCTCGAACGCGCGGATATCGTGGCCGCGCTCGACGAAGCGCTCCTCGTCGAAGAGGCCGTACGTGGGGAGGAAGTTCTTCCGATGCACGTGACGGATGAGCGGCGCGTCGCCACCCAGTCGCACCCAGATCGCGCTGTTGTACAGAATGCTGTTCCAGAGCTCGTAGAAGCCGATCGCGACTTCGAGCGGCCGCGACGCGCCCGAAGCGAGAAATACCCGCTGCAGATCCGCTGCGAACGCGCCGGCGGTGTGCGCCTGCTCACGCACGCCACCCTCGAGGAAGTAGCCGGTGAGCGCGGATTCTGGGAGATGCAGCACGTCCGGCCGCGGATCGAGCGAGTCGAGCTGCGTGAAGATCCCGCCCAGCCTCGCGAGGTTCCCCTCATAGTCTCCCTTGCCGGGGGAGAACTGGAGCACGGCAAGCTGGAGAGTGTGAGGCATGATCGAAAGATGGGTGTATTAAGGGGACACGGGTAGAGACGAGCGTCTCACGCCCCTGATCCAATTATCTTCCCAGCCGTGTTTCGTCTGTTGAATATGCAACTGCGTGTCAGAATAGTCGCCCTCGCCGCGCTTGGGATCGCCTCGCCGCTCGCCGCGCAGGGGGCGCCGCTGGTGCAGCCCGCAAGCGAAGCGTGGCAGATCGTGCCGCAGCCGCAATCGTCGCTCGTGCTCGCGCGCGACGGTCAGCTGATCGGCGAGCTTGGCACGCAGTTCCGCGTAAGCGTCTCGATCCGCACGCTGCCGCCCTACGTCGGCCAGGCCTTCATCGCGGTCGAGGACCAGCGCTTCTACAAACACGATGGCGTCGACATGGTGGCCGTTGCGGCCGCGTTCAAGGACGCGCTGCGTGGCCACGCGCGCGGCGCGAGCACGATCACGCAGCAACTCGTCGGCAACATGCACCCCGATCTCATCGACCGCGCCGACCGCTCGATTGCGCGCAAGATCCACGAGCAGAATGCCGCGCGGGAGATGGAGCGCCATTACGACAAGCAGCAGATCCTCGAGGCGTATCTCAATCAGATCCACTTCGGCCACGGCTGGTACGGCGTCGAGGAGGCATCGCGTCACTACTTCGGCATCCCCGCCGCGCGACTTTCGCTCGCACAGGCAGCCACGCTCGCCGCGATGCCGAAAGGCCCCGCGCTCTACGATCCGGTACGCCATCCGGATCGCGCGCGCGAGCGCCGCGATCTCGTGCTCTCACTCATGGCACAACAGGGCTACGAGACTCCCGCCGCCGTCGCGGCGGCGAAGCTCGAGCCGATCGTCACCGCGCCATCGATGGGAATGTCCGCCGCGCCCTACGTCGTCGACGTCGTGCGACGCGAGGCCGAGAGCGCGGGCGTGCCCGTGATGACCGGCGGCTTCCAGATCACGACGACCATCGACGCGCAGCTGCAGTCGCTCGCCGCCGATGCACTCACCTCCGGCCTCGCGCGCGTCGAGGCCCGCGCGGGATACAAGCATCCACTGTTCGCGACGCGCGCGCCGGGGAGCAGCGACTATCTGCAGGGCGCCGTGGTCGCGATCGATCCCGAAGATGGCGACGTGCTCGCGCTGGTCGGTGGCCGCGACTACGCGGACTCGCGCTTCAATCGCGCGCTCAACGCACTGCGGCAGCCCGGCTCCGCCTTCAAGCCGATCGTCTATGCGACCGCGATCGCCGACACGCTCACCGCGAGCTCGATCGTCTTCGACACCGCGCTCGCGATCCCGCTCGACCGCAACGGCCTCTACCGCCCGCGCAACGACGACGGCCAGTTCCTCGGCCCCATGACCCTTCGCGACGCGCTCGTGCGATCGCGCAATCCGGTCGCCGTGCAGCTGGGCATGGCCGAGGGGATCGACACGATCGCCGCGCTCGCCCACGCGCTCGGCATCTCCACGCCGATCTCGCCGTATCCGTCGAGCGCGATCGGCGCGTCGGCCGTGCGCCCGCTCGAGATGGTTGCCGCCTACGCCGCCTTCGACAACGATGGCTCGAGTGTGACGACGCGCTTCATCCATCGCATTATCGATGCGGGCGGACGCCAGGTGTATACGGAGCGCGCGGCCGCGCGCGACTCGGTGCTCGATCCGCGCGTTGCGTTCATCATGCGCGACATAATGCGCGACGTCGTCACGCGCGGCACCGCGACGTCCGTGCGCCGCTACCTCCCCGAGCACATCGAGGCCGCGGGGAAAACGGGAACGACGAACAACGACACCGATGCGTGGTTCATCGGAATGACGCCGGAAGTCGTTGCGGGGGTATGGGTGGGCTTCGACAAGCCGGTGCCGATCGCGCCGGGCGCCGCGGGTGGATCCGTCGCCGCACCGATCTGGGGCGACATGATGGGACGCTACTATCAGTCGCGCAGCTCGGGCGAGTGGAATCTCCCGGCGGGGCTCGTCGCAGTGGACTTCGATCGCGACAAGCTCGCTCCGGCGGATAGCACCACGCTCCCCGAGCGCCGCTACACCGAATACTTCCTCGACGGCACGCAGCCGGGCGACCCGTGGGCGCTGTTCGCGGATGGGCCGATCACGTTTTAGCGGAGTTCACTTCCCGGGCGGCAGCTCCGGACTCTCGGCGCCCGTCTCGAGCGCCAGCCGAGAGGTGATCGACTCCATCTGCTGCGCGCGGAGGCGCGCCCAGCCCGGTAGCCGCAGCCCACCGACCGCGATCGAGCCGAGGCCAAGAAATGACATCGTCGCTGCTCCGGTCCACGTGTGGCCGAGATGTCCGCCGACAGCGCTGACGATCGCCATGAGTGCGCCCGTGCCGATCATGCCGACGCCAATATTCAGGGAGAAAATCGAACCCCCTCTCACGGTCGACATGCGAAGGCGATGCCCGTTCGCCGTCGGCTCGAGAAGCGCCTGCAGATTTCCGTTCGTCCACTGGCGAAAGGAGCCGTTCGAGCTCACCACTCCGCGCGCGTTGAACGTTTCGCGCAGCTGCACGACCAGTCGCTCCCACTCCGCTTCGGTGAGCTGCCGATGGAGCTCGATCGTTCGCGCGACTCCGATCGGCATGGCGAGATAGCGCCGCACGCCAACCTGCGGACGAATCTCCAGTGAACGAGCGGCACTCGCAACGGCCTCGGGCGAGAGGCCAGCCTCGCGGCCGATGTCCTGCAGCTCGGCGAGAGTCATCCCCGCGTCACCCGCCACCTGATGCGGAAGAGACTGCGGCCCCTCGGCCGCCTTCCGGAATATCTCCGCAACCTCATCGTCGTCGTATCGGCGGTCAGTCATCGTATTCGTAGAATCGCTCGTGCGCTCGCCCGACGCAAATACCGCTAACGAAAAAGCGCCACGGCAACTCGCCGCGGCGCCCTCTCATCATCTATACCAGCAAGGCCGATCAAACCGCGGCGTGAATCTCCGCGCGCTCCTCAGCCTCTTCGACCAGCGTCGGCTTGGAGGGCAGTGCCAGCTCGCCCTCCGGCTCCAGCGCAATCGCAAACACTTCGTCGAGCGTGCTCACCGTGTGGAAGGTGAGACTCTTGCGAACCTCCTCGGGAATGTCTTCCATGTCCGCCTCGTTGTCCTTCGGGAGGATGATGGTCGTGATCCCCGCGCGGTGCGCACCCAGCACCTTCTCCTTCAGTCCGCCAATCGGCAGCACTCTGCCGCGCAGCGTCGCCTCACCCGTCATCGCCACGTCCTTGCGAACGCGCCGGCCGGACATCGCCGAGACGAGCGCGGTCGAGATCGAGACACCGGCGCTCGGCCCGTCCTTCGGGATCGCTCCCGCGGGAACGTGCACGTGCACCTCGATCGATCCGAGCTTGTCGGTGGGAATGTGGAGCTGTGCCGCATGCGTCGCCGCATACGTCAGAGCCGCCCGCGCCGACTCCTTCATCACGTCGCCCAGGTGACCGGTCAGGGTCAGGCTCCCGCCGCCGGCCATGCGCGACGCCTCGACGAAGAGCACCTCCCCGCCCGCGGGCGTCCACGCCAGGCCGACCGCAACGCCGGGGTTCTTCGTGCGCTCCTCCATCTCCTCGTCCATGAACCGCGGTGCGCCGAGCATGTCGACGACGACATCGGGCGTGATGGTGACGGCCTCCTCGGAACCCTCGGCCCGGCGACGCGCGACCTTGCGGCACAGCGACGCGATCTCGCGCTCCAGGTTGCGCACGCCCGCCTCGCGCGTGTAGCCGCGAATGACCGCGCGGATGGAGTCCGCCGTGAACGCCACCTGCTCTGGCGTGAGCCCGTGGTTCTTGATCTGCTTGTCGACCAGGTGCTCGACGGCGATCTTGAGCTTCTCTTCCTCGGTGTAACCGGGAAGTTCGAGCACCTCCATGCGATCGCGTAGCGCCGGCGGCACGGGGTCGAGCACGTTCGCCGTCGTGATGAAGAGCACCTCGGACAGGTCGAAGGGCACGTCCAGGTAGTGGTCCCGGAACGTGTTGTTCTGTTCCGGGTCGAGCACTTCCAGCAGCGCCGAGGAGGGGTCGCCGCGAAAATCCTGGCCGAGCTTGTCGATCTCATCCAGCATGAAAAGCGGGTTGGCAGTCCCGGCGCGTCTCATGGTCTGGATGACGCGTCCGGGCAACGCGCCAATATACGTGCGGCGGTGGCCGCGGATTTCGGCCTCATCCCGCACGCCACCGAGCGACAGGCGGACGAACTTGCGGCC
>PLMM01000341.1 GCA_003142495.1 Gemmatimonadota bacterium
TCCTTGTTGTCGCCGCGCGGCGGGTAGTAGTTGATCCGCACCACGTGCGTGAAATCCTTGTACAGGTCGGGATAGATCTCAGGCTGCAGGATGTCGTGAAGCACGGAGAGCTTCGACTCTTCCTTCGTCTTGAAGGACGCGGGATCGTCGAGCACCTCGCCGTCGCGATTACCGAGGATGTTGGTGGAGTACCACCCCGCCAGGCCGAGCATGCGCGCCTTGAGCCCCGGCGCGATCACGGTCTTCATCCACGTCTGCCCCGTCTTGAAATCCTTGCCCATGATCGGCACGCCCCTGTCATTCGCGAGCTGAATGAGCGCGGGAGTGTCGACGGCGAGATTCGGAGCGCCGTTCGCATACGGCACGCCTTCCATGATCGCGGCGTAGGCGTAGAGCATCGACGGCGAGATCGCGTCGTCGTTGCGCTCCATCGCCTTCTCGAACTGCTCGATCGTGGCGTGCTGCGGGCCGGCCTTGATGAAGATCTCGGTGCTCGCGCACCACACGATCACGACGCGGTCGAGCTTGTGCTTCGCCTTGAAGTCGCGAATGTCCTGCCGCAGCTGCTCGGCCAGGTCGCGCTTCGTCTTTCCCTTCTTGACGTTCGTGCCGTTGATGCGCGTGACGTACTTGTTGTCGAACACCGCCGGCATCGGCTTGATCGCCGCGAGGAAGTCCGCGACGGGAAGAAGATCCTTCTCCTCGAGCACGCCCGCTTTGCGCGCGGCGGTGAGGGCGTCATCCGGAATGGGATCCCACGCGCCGAAGACGATGTCGTCCAGGCGCGCGAGTGGAACGAAGTCCTTGATCAGCGGCGAACGTTGCTCCGTGCGCTTGCCAAGGCGGATCGTCGCCATCTGAGTGAGAGAACCGATCGGTTTCGAATGACCCTTACGGATGCTTTCGACACCGGCCATGAACGTGGTCGCCACTGCGCCGAGTCCCGGGGTGAGCACACCCAGGCGGCCGGCAGCCGGACGAATTGCGGGCTTGTCGCCCGTGGGGCGTCCGCTCCCCGAGGTCGTACCCTGCACGACTTATTCTCCTTTCGCGATAAACCGCCGCCGCGAGCGTGCCCCGAGGGGTCGCGCTCGTGTCGTGTCGTGCAGCACGCGTACCGGTACCTCGGGCTCCGTTTGCAGCCCCTGATACACGGCCCTGACGCGCTGCGCCGCGGTGATCCACGCGCTAACGGTCAACAAAACGATGATTGCGATCAGAACGAGCCCATGTAACGCCAACCCAAAAAACGCCTGCGGTGCCGATAGCAGCACCACGCGCTCAGGACGCTGGAGGAGTCCCACCCGTGCATCGATCCCCAACGCTTCCGCCCGCGCTCGCGTGTACGAGGTCACGAACGATCCAACGAGCCCCAGCACGGTGATGCCGACCATCGGCACTCCCCACCACTCCGAGCGCGTCGCGAAGAACACGGCGAGCCCGCCCAGCACGAACCCATCCGCGACCCGATCGAGCGTCGAATCGTAAAACGCGCCGAACACAGAGCTTCGCTCGGTCCGACGCGCCACCATCCCATCCAGCACGTCGAAGAGCGCCGTCAGCCCGAGCAGCCAGCCACCCGCCCGGATGTGCCCGAGCCCGTACAACACGCCGCCGGCAATGGTGCAGAGCGTGCCGACCGTCGTGATCGTGTTCGGATGAACGTCGAAGCGAACCAGCCCCTCCGCCACAGGCTCAATGAGGCGCAGGTATCCCGATTTCAGCCAGTCCGGAAGTATTTTCATCCGTTCCTGCGCGATGCCGCTGGCACCGCAGTCCCCGCACGTGCGACAAGCCGGAGGGGGAAGCTCCGGCTCGTTAAGTTATCCCGCCGTAACATGCGGTGCAACCCGCGTTTACGTGCGTCTCAGGGCACCGTCCAGTCCGTGCTCGACGTGAGCGACACGTTGTCTTTCGTGTACGTGCGCGCGCCGTCAACCGTCTTGGCCTTGAGGGTCACCGAGCTCCCCGACGAGACACCGGACACCGATAGCGTCTTCACGCTGTTCGCGCCGACCTGGCCAATGAACACGTCGCTGCCACTCGAGGTGACGTAGGCGTTGACGGCCTGGCTGGCGTTGTTCGTGAGGTGCACGGCCATCCCGCTCGAAGGCGACGGCGCGCTGCCGACTTCTACCGTGCGATTGCATGCGGCGAGTGATGCGGCAAGAAGGACCACGGTGAGCATTCGCATGTGCGACTCCTGTGTACGGGACGAGTGATGCTCGATCTCCCGTGCAAGGTGCGTGCTGAGCCGTCGGGCATCGCCCCATTCGCACGCAGATTGCCGGGCGTGGTAGCGATCATGATATTCCCCTTACTGGCGGCGCCGAGCGATTGCTCCACGATTTCGCCGGCATCGCGGCTCCTTCCCCGCTCTCCCACGAGACATGTCATCGACAGCCGACGACCAGCCGACCGCCACATTCTCCTGGAGCAGAGAGGAGATTCGACGAGTCGGCCACGAGGTCGCCGACTGGATCGCGACGTATCTCACGACGCTCCCCGGCGCGCCGGTCTTTCAGCCCGTGCCGACGGACGCCGCCGCCGCGATGCTCGCGACGCCAGTGCCGCTGCACGGCGAAAGCGTCGACGCGATCATGCGCCGCTTCGAGACGGAGATCGGCAGCTACCCATTCGGCAACGGCCACCCGCGCTTCTCGGCGTGGGTCAACTCGCCGCCCGCCGTGATCGGCGTCTTCGCGCAAGCACTCGCCGCCGCGATGAATCCGAGTGTCGCCGGCGGGAATCACGCCGCCGTGTGGGTCGAGCGCGAGGTCATCCAGTGGTTCAAGAGCATCTTCGGCTTCCCGAGCGAGAGCATGGGGCTCCTCGTGAGCGGAAGCTCCGCCGCCGCGATCACCGGCCTCGCTGTTGCCCGCCACTCGGCCTCCGCCCGCCGCGGCTGGGACATGCGCCGCGACGGCGCGCACATCGTGAGCGCGAGCGGCGAGCCCGTGCGGATGATGGTGTACGAGACTGCGGAGGCACACTCGTGTCATCAGAAGGCGATCGAGCTCCTCGGGTTGGGGAGCGCGCAGCTGCGTGTGGTGCCGAGCGATGCCGCGCTGTGCATGCGCGTCGACGCGCTCGATGCAATGCTCGCCGAGGATATCGCGGCGGGCGCGCTCCCGGTGGCGGTGATCGCGAGCGCGGGAACGGTGAACACCGGTGCGATCGATGACCTGGTCGCCATCGCNNCCATCGCCGATGTGTGCGCGACGCACGGCGTCTGGATGCATGTGGACGGTGGCTACGGTGCGCCCGCCGTGCTCACCGACGAGTTTCGACCGCAGCTCGCCGCCATCGGCCGCGCGGACAGCGTCGGCATCGATGCGCACAAGTGGATGTACGTCCCCGTGGACGCGGGCGTCGTGCTCGTGCGGGACGCGACGCTCATGCGCGACACCTTCAGTCTCGTGCCGCCGTATCTGCGCAGCGACGACGACAAGCACGGCGTGCAGGGACCGCCGTGGCTCAGCGAGTACGGCTCCGAGCAGACGCGCGCCTTTCGCGCGCTCAAGGTGTGGATGGCGCTCCGCTACTTCGGCACCGCGGGCTACGCGTCGCTGATCGCGCACGACGTCGCGATGGCGCGCGCGCTCGCGGCGCTCGTGCGCGAGACGCCCGAGTTCGAGCTATGGGAGCCACAGGGGCTGAGCATCGTATGCTTTCGCGCCGCGCCCGCATCGCTCGCGGGCGACGACGCCGCCACGGACGCGCTCAATCAGCGCATCCTCGTCGCGGTTCAACTCAGCGGCGAGGCCTTTCTCTCGAGCACCGTGCTGCGCGGCCGCACGTGGCTGCGCTCGTGCATCGTCAATCCGGGCACGATGCCAAATGACATTCGTGCCGTGTTCGATTCCGTGCGCGAGACGCTTCGCAGCTATTTGTAAATGCGATAGCGCTTGGTCGAAAGCTGGAAGGCAACCGCGGGCGCGAGCGTCGCATCGATGAGTGAGTCGGGATCCGCGCCCGCCATGAACGCCTCGCGCGCGCCGGGCCTACCGTACAGCTGATTGAATCCCTTCTCCTGAAAGCGCACCGAGTCGCCGTTCGTCTGGATGATCGCCCAGAGGAGCGCGGCGCCCAACCGCGCGGTGTTCAGCCGATCGCGATCGGTGAGGATGATGTGGATGCCATGCACGCTCTTGCCGGCGTACTTGTCATCGCCGGGATGCACGGGAGTGAACGTCTCCTCCTCGAACTTCACGCCGGCGACCTTGTGAGTCTTGAGCAGGTCGACCGCCTTCTTTGCATTGAGCCAGGGCGCGCCAACGTGCTGGAAGGCGTCAGCCGTACCGCGCCCGACGGAGATGTTCGTCGCCTCGAGCCAGACCACGCCCGGATAGAGCGTCGCGCTCGTGAGGTTGGGCATGTTCGGCGACGGCTTGATCCACGGCAGCTTCGTCTGGTCGAACCAGTCGCCCCGACGCCACCCGGTTACCGGAATCACGCGCAGATCCGCGTGGATTCCGAGCACGTCGTTGTAGTAGCGCGCGAGCTCGCCCATCGTCAGGCCATGTCGCATGGGAATCGGATAGAGCGCCGTGGGCGTCGCGGCGCGCTCCGCGCTCTGGCTTCCCGCGTAGGCGAACTGCGAATCGAGTATCGGCCCTTCCACGTGCTCGCCCGTGATCGGATTCGGGCGGTCGAGCACGAGCACGCGCAGATGCAGCGCCGCGGCGGAGCGCATCGCGTAGACCATCGTCGCGACGAAGGTCCAGTCGCGCGCGCCGAGGTCCTGCATGTCGATGATCAGCACATCGAGATTCTTCAGAACGCTATCCGGCGGAGCGAGCGTCGTCGCGCCATAGAGCGAATAGATCGGGATCCCGGTGCGTAGATCCTTCCCGTTCGCGAGATTCGTGTGATCCTCGGTGCCGCGGATGCCATGCTCGGGAGAGAAGAGCGCGGTCAGCTGCGGTCCGGCAGCTCCCTTCGCCGCTCCTCGCTTCACGATGAGATCGATGTCGCTCACCCCCTTCTCGTCGACGCCAGTCTGGTTCGTCAGCAGCCCAATGCGCTTGCCGTCGATGAGGGCGGAGCTATCCGCAAGCAGCACGGTGATTCCCGGGCGTACGTGGCCGGCGCCCTGCCTCGCGTGCGGCTTCCCCGCACTGCCGACGCATGCTATCGCAACGGCCAGTGTCGCGAACGCGCTCTTTCTCGTATATCGATG
>PLMM01000327.1 GCA_003142495.1 Gemmatimonadota bacterium
AAGATCTTCGTGCAGCCGCTCGAGCGCGTCGTGCGCATTCGAGCGGCTGCACGAAGATCTTCCCGTCACCAACCTCCCCCGTTCGCGCGGCCTCCACAATCGCGCGTATCGTTGCCTCGACGTACGGCTCCGAGCACGCCATCTCGACCTTCACCTTGTCGCGAAATTCGAGCACGACGGACGAGCCTCGATAGGTCTCGATGATCTCGCGCTCGCCACCGTGCCCACTCACGCGGGTCAGCGTAATCCCCGTAACACCTGCGCGGAAAAGAGCCTCCTTTACCGCCGGCAGGCGCTCGGGACGGATGACGCAGGTAATGAGCTTCATGGGTCCCTTGGCATGAACGAAAAGCGCCACGGATGTGCCGGGGCGGTGATGGTTTTTTGAGTGTACGAACGCCCGGGAATAGTGTCAAGAGAATCGCCCGCACGCGAAGCATCGAGGCGCAATTCACCTAGCCATCTGGCCAACGCCGCGTCCCGCTCGCGAGAAAATCGAGCGAATCGAGCGTTTCTATCCTGACTCGACACCAATGAGGACAGGATGTCTCGCCGCACACTCGGAACCACCGTCGCGCTCGCCGCCCTCGCGTCGCTCGCAATGCCTTCAGCATCACACGCGCAGTTCGGCGGCTTGATCAAGAAGAGAATCGCGCAGACCGCCATCAGCAAGGCGATCCCGCAGCCGGCAGCGCCTGCGGACACGCAGGCCCAACGCCGCGCCGCTGATGACGCTGACAGAAAGGCGCGCCAGGAAGCATGGTCGCACCCAACGCCGATCACCGCCGCGAATCTCGGCAACTTCGAGACGGCGATCCACGCCGAGCAGGCGGAGCGCGCGAAGGCGGCCGCACAGGCCCAATCGCCGCTGGGTCGCTCGGTGCAGTACAGCGTTGCCAAGGCGAAGTGCAAACACGATGTCGCCGCGAGCGACACCGCCGCGCAGAAAATTCAGGCGGACATGCAAAAGGAGGCCGCCGCAGGAAAGACCGCCGGGCTCCAGGCCTACTATGAGAAGCTCAGCAAGATCAACACGGATCGCATCGCGCGTTCGCAGCGCTGCGATGCCCTCAAGCAGCCCGAGCTCACCGACGCGGACTTCGCGCTCATTCGCGCCGAAGATGCGCACGAGGATTCGGTCGGCGCGGCGGCGGGCGGTTTCACGTCACTCGAATACGGACGGCTGCGCGAGCGCGTAGTCGCGTACGCGCTCATGCCCGCGTCCTGGAAGCCCTCCGGCTACTCCGCGGATGAGCTCAAGGCGATCGACGCACGCCGCGTCGAGATCCGGAAGCTCGTCGGCGCCGACTTCGAGAACTCGGGGCAGCGTATCTCCGTCGAGTAGCGACAGTATCGGGCGCGAGTGAGAGTGATGCGAAAGCTCCGAGCTGCATTCATCCTCTCGCTCGCACTCGTGCTCCCGGCGTACACCGCGGCCGCGCCCGACTCACTCACCGTACGCGTGAACGGCGCATGGCGAGAGTGGTGGCGCGCCGATCGCGCGCCCGCACGCTGGACCGAGGCCTCATCGACTCTCGGAACTGCGATTCACTGGAACGCCTCCAGCCCTGGCATTGAGTGGGGCGACGCCGAGCTCTCCGCGCCGGGCGAAGGATGGCGCACGAAGCTCGTCGTCGTGCGCATCGATCCCGCGCGCCACCGCTTCGCGCTGCAGCTGGCGCAGGGGATGAGCTTCTCGCCCAACTGGTCCGTAGACAGCGCCGGCGACAGCGCACTCGTCGCCGTGAACGCCGGACAGTTCGGCCGCATGCTCCCGTGGGGATGGCTCGTGACGAACGGCCGCGAGCTCGCGCCGCCGGGATTCGGCCCGCTCTCGATGGCCGTCGTCTTCGACTCGAGCGGCGCCGTGCGCTTCGTCGCCGCCGATTCGCTCGCGAGCGCACGCGCGCGCGGAGGCATCGTCAACGCGTTCCAGTCGTACCCAACGCTGCTCACCGGCGACGGCGACGTTCCCACGCTCCTTCGCGCGACCTCGCCATCGCCCAACATCGACCTCGCGCATCGCGATAGCCGCGTTGCGATCGGCGAGCTTCGCGACGGTCGCGTCCTCATCGCCATCACTCGCTTCAACGCCCTCGGCGACGCTGCCGCAAAGATCCCCTTTGGCCTCACCGTTCCCGAGATGGCCGCGCTCATGGGCGCGCTCGGCTGCCGCCGCGCGGTGTCGCTCGATGGCGGAATCTCGGGGCAGCTCGCCGTGCGCGAAGCGGGTGGCGAGCTGCGCAAGTGGACCGCGTGGCGACTCGTTCCGCTCGGATTGCTCGTGCTACCTCAGCCGACCGCTTCTGCGGTACACTAACGCCTTACTTAGTAGGAGCCCGCTTGCCGCACCCTGCCGATCAGCACAGATATGTCCATCCTCCTGTGGAGCTGCACATGCGTCGCCGTCTCGTAGTTGCTGGAGCGCTCGGAGCGCTCATGCTCATCGCCGCACGTGCCCCTGCGCAGGGGATCCTCGGCAAGATCAAGGATCGCGCTCGCACGGAAGTCGATCGCAAGGAAAACGACGCCATCAATGCCGTCGTGAACTCGGTGTCGTGCGCGATCACCGACAAGGCGTGCATCAAGAAGGCGCACGATGCGGGCGAGCCGGTGAAGGTCACCGACAAGAACGGGAAACCAGTGTCGAGCGCCGACTCCGCCGCCGCAATCAGCGCCGCGGTCGCGCAGGCGGCGTCGCTCTCCGCGGACGATCCGGCGCCGACGCCCGGCGGCGCACCCGCTGCGCCAGCCGCTCCCGGCGCAGCTCCGGCATTTTCATCTACCGCCGGTACCGGCATCTGGCTCACCTACGATTTCGTTCCAGGCAGCCGTACCATCTTCTACGAGGATTTCACCGACGATGATGTCGGCGACTTTCCGCGTCGCTTCAAGCTCAAGACCGGCAATCTCGAGGTCGTGAACGTGAAGGGGCAGAAGATGCTGCGCGCGGCGGAGGGCGGGATCATCTTCGTAGCGCTTCCCGAAAAGCTCCCCGAGCGCTTCACTGTCGAAGCCGTCGTGCATACGACCGATCCGCTGGTGCCGATGTACATCTACACCGGCGGCAACGACAACAAGTTCGGCTGCTACAAGAACTCCGCATTCGTGCACGCCGAGGCGAACTCGGAGGGGAAGGCGCCGGTGAGTGCGACGTCGCAGTTCGTCACCTGCCGCTTCACTGTCGATACTCGCTACGTGCGCGGCTACATCGACAGCGTGCGCACGGCGAACGCGCCGGGCGTCACGATCACGCGCTCGGACACGCTCTTTCTGCAGCTACCGGCCGGATCGAAGAACGACGCGACGATGCTCGCGAGCATTCGCGTGGCCGAGAGCGGGAAGAAGCTCTACGATCTCATCTCGACGAAGGGGCGTGCGTCGACGCAGGGAATTCTCTTCGACGAGGGAAGCGATCACATCCGCGGTGAGTCGACGCCGACGCTGGCGGAGATCGCGGACATGCTGAAGACGCACGGTCCGTTGAGCCTCACGATCGAGGGGCACACCGACAACGTCGGCAACGCGGCGTCGAACAAGACGCTCTCGGAAAAGCGCGCCCTGGCCGTAAAGCAATACCTCGTCAGCAAATACGGGATTGTATCCACTCGGATAAAGACCGTCGGATACGGCTCGACGAAGCCGGTGGGTCCGAACACGACGGCCGAGGGTCGCCAAAACAACCGGCGGGTCGAGCTGGTCGAGCTCTAATCTTTCCGCGTGCGGGCATGCGCGCGGCGGGAAATCTTCGCTGGAAATGTCCGTCGGGATCCAGTAGATTCACATGCACAAGCCAGAATGATCGTACGTGCCGCAGTGCCCGCGACTGAGCAACCCAGCGCGGGCGCTCGACGTTTTGGCGATTCCCCGGCCTATACCAGGAGTAGCGTCATGCCCGCGACCGGACTGAACCCGCGCAAAGCTGCCATCCAGGACATCGCTTCCCGCACCGCGCGAAATTCGCAGGCGGTAAATGGCAACGGTAATGGCAACGGTCAGCACCCGACGTCGGAGTACTTCGGCATCAATACCTTTGGCGCCCGCCAGATGCGCGCGCGGCTGCCAAAAGAGATGTACGCGAAGCTCGTCGGCGCCATTCGCCAGGGAAAGAAGCTCGACGCCGAGATTGCGCCGACCGTGGCGCAGGTCATCAAGGAGTGGGCGATCTCCCGTGGCGTGACGCACTTCACGCACTGGTTCCAGCCGCAAACCGGCCTCACTGCCGAGAAGCACGACGCCTTTCTCTCCTTCGACGACAAGCAGCAGCCGATGGAGTCGTTCTCCGGTGCGCAGCTCATTCAGAGCGAGCCGGATGCATCGAGCTTTCCATCGGGCGGACTGCGCGCAACGTGGGAAGCGCGCGGCTACACCGCGTGGAATCCGGCGTCGCCCGTGTTCATCGTCGAGTCGGGGAGCACGCGCACGCTCTGCATTCCATCCGTCTTCATCGGCTACAACGGCGAGGCGCTCGACGAGATGACGCCGCTGCTCCGCAGCTCCGACGCGCTCTCCGAGAAAGCGATCGAGATGCTCGAGCTACTCGGCGAGAAGAACGTGCTTCGCGTGTACACAACGCTTGGACCGGAGCAGGAATACTTTCTCATCGACCGCAATCACTTCGCGCTTCGCCCCGATCTCGTCATGGCGGGACGCACGCTGATCGGCGCACCGCCCCCGCGCGGACAGCAGCTCGAAGATCACTATTTCGGTGGCATCCCCGAGCGCGTACAAGCGTGTATCGCCGAAGTCGAGCACGAGCTCTACAAGCTCGGCGTGCCGATCGTCACGCGGCATAACGAGGTTGCGCCGAGCCAGTTCGAGATGGCGCCGATGTTCGAGGAGACGGATCTCAGCGTCGATCACAACCAGCTCGTGATGTCCGTGCTGCGCCGCGTGGCGCTCCGTCACGGGCTGCAGGCGCTCTTGCACGAGAAGCCGTTCGCCGGCATCAACGGCTCGGGCAAGCACTGCAACTGGTCGATGGCGATCACGTCGGATGATTCCAGCATCGATGGCACCAACCTGCTCAAGCCGGGGAAGACGCCGCACCAGAACATTCGCTTCCTCATGTTCCTCGCCGCCGTGCTCAAGGGTGTGCACAAGCACGCCGGACTGCTCCGCGCGGGAATCGGGACGTCGGGCAACGAGCATCGCCTCGGCGCGAACGAGGCGCCGCCGGCGATCATGTCCGTGTTCATGGGCACGATGCTCACGCGCGTGATCGAGGATATAGCCGCTGGAAAGACGTCGCCGACGAACGCGCAGCAGGCGATGATCAAGCTCGGCGTCGCGAGGCTGCCGGAAGTCGAGAAGGACAACACGGATCGCAACCGCACGTCGCCGTTCGCCTTCACGGGCGCGAAGTTCGAGTTCCGCGCGGTTGGTTCGTCGCAGTCGATCGCCTTCCCGGTGATGCTGCTGAACGCCACGGTCGCCGAGGCCATTGGTGAGCTCACCGTCGCGCTCAAGGCGGCGATCAAGCGTACGAAGTCGGTGGACGACGCGGTGCTCGAGGTCGTTCGCTATGCGTTCAAGGAGTCGACGGCCGTTCGCTTCGAGGGAAATAACTACTCGAACGACTGGGTGGTCGAGGCGGCGAAGCGGAAGCTGCTCAACCTGCGTCGTACGCCCGAAGCGCTCGCGCAGCTACTCACGAAGGATGCGCGAGCCGTGCTGACGAAGCTCGGCATTCTGAGTAAGCCGGAGATCGAGTCGCGTTACCACATCAGGCTCGAGCGCTACGTGAAGGACATGCTCATCGAGATGCACACGCTCGAGGAGCTGATCGACACGATGGTTCTTCCCGCGGCGTTCGCGTATTCGGCGGTGCTCACCGAGTCCGCGGCGAATGCGAAGACAGCGGGGATCAAGCTCGTTCCGCAGGTCGACGCGGCGAATCAGATCGGCGAGCTGATAACCGAGCTGCAGAAGCGGCGCACGGCGCTCGGAAAGGTGACCGCGAAGGCCGAGGGGATGCACGATGACATCGAAGCGCAGTCGAAGCTGCTCACGGCCGACGGCGCGGAGCGCATGGCGGATGTGCGCGAGACGAGCGATGCGCTCGAGCTCGTGGTGAGCGACGATCTCTGGCCCCTGCCGAAGTACCGCGAGATGCTCTTCCCGTTGTAACATGTAGCTTGGAGCGGGAGCGAGTTAAGGGGCTGACGCGGGCAACGCGTCAGCCCTTTGCCGTTTTGTAATCTGGCTGAAAGGTCCCCGTGGCCTGACCGTCGCACAGACGTGACTCCGTTGCGCGATCACCGTCGCTGCGCGGTGATCAGGCGGCGCCAATCTCCCCCTGTTCGACTCACGAACTCATGGGGGGGAGAAATGACATCACTCGCGTCAACAGTGTCGCGACGCGCGTTCCTCGGCGGCTCGTTCGCCTTGTCGATGGGACTCTGCGCATTGCACGTGTCAGCCCAGCAAGCCACCGGAATCATCGCGGGCAAGGTTACCGATACGGCGTCGGCGCCCGTATCGAACGCGATGCTGCACGTCATCGACAGCAGATATGGCGCCGTCAGCGCTGACAACGGCGTCTATCGCATCGTCGGAGTCGCGCCGGGCAGCTATTCCGTGGTCGTTAGAAGACAGGGGTTTGTCACGGATACCTTCACCGTTACGATCGCCGTGGGCGAAACGAGCCAGCACGACGTCGCGCTGCGATCGATTCCGATCTCGCTGACGGAGATCGTCGTGACGGCGTCGCCGCGGATGAACGAGACGCAGCAGGCGGCGCTCGACAAGCAGCGGAAGGCGGACAACATCATCTCAGTGATGTCCGGCGACGAGATCCGCGCGCTCCCCAACGCCAACGCCGCCGAGGCCGCGGCACGTATTCCCGGAGTCTCGACTGAGCGCGACGAGGGCGAGGGGAAGTTCGTTCAGATTCGGGGCACGGAGCCGCGGCTGTCGAATGTGACGGTCGATGGCGTGCACATCCCGGGCACCGAGCAGGGAGATCGCATCGCGAAGCTCGACGATGTCCCGACCGATCTGCTCGGCGCGATCGAGGTCACGAAGACGCTGACCGCGGACATGGAAGCAGATGCGATCGGCGGCTCGGTGAATCTCGTCACGAAGATTCCGGAGGGCGCGCCTCGCGGCTACTTCTCAGGGCAGCTCGGCCAGTCGACGCTGCTCGATCATCGCCAGGGCCAGGGGAGCATGACGTACGGCGGTCGCTTTGGCGATCAAAAGAAGCTCGGCGCCCTCTTCAGCGGCTCCTACGACAAGAACGATCGAGTCATCAACGACGTGGAGCTCGGATGGACGGTCGACAACGGCCATTCGATCCCGGTGGAATTCGACGACCGCGACTATACCTACTATCGCGAGCGGTACGGTGCCGGCGGGCAGCTCGACTATCGCTTCCAGGACAGCAGCACGGCCTACGTGCGCGGGCTTTTCAGCCTCTTCAAGAATTGGGGCACGCGCTATCGCTACGACATCAGCGCCGATGGCGTGGACAATATGAGCGGCGCGACGGCGACGGGCACTGGTATCGGGATGTCACGCGAGGTATCGCAGCGGCGTCCGACGGAGCAGCTCTACGGATTTACCGGAGGGGGAGCGAAGACCATCGGTGTGCTCGACTTCAATCTCGCGATGAACTATGCGGGCACGCGTCAGTCGGTGAGCGACTATCGCACCAGCCCGTTCAGCTACTCGGGCGCGGATCTTTCGGGACTCGTGTTGGACGGCAGCAACCCGCAGGTGCCCGTTTACCACTACGAAAATGCGGGTGATGCCGCCAACGCGACGAATCCGCAGAACTACTCGCTCTCGCGTTACACGACGAGCGACGGTCTCACGACTGGGCGCGACCTCGGCGGTCAGCTCGACGCAACGTGGCGCTATGCGTCTACGACCACGCCGGGCTCGCTCAAGTTCGGAGTGAAGGTGCGAGCAGAGAACAAGGAGTTCGTGGAGACGAACACGCGCTTCAACGCCACGAGCGACTACACGCTCGCGCAGGGGCTCAGCTCCTTCTCCGATCCAAATTTCTACAACAATGTCACCAACGCCTATCCGCTTGGGCCGGTGCCGGGCGACAACACCGTGCATAGTGCGGAGAATGCAAATCCGAGCGGCTTCGTCAACGCCACGGACTCGCTTGGAAACCTGATCGACAGCTTCAAGGGCGCGGAGAAAATCTACTCCGGCTACGTGATGAATACGGTGGATCTCGGCCGGCTGCGCATCAATGTCGGGCTGCGCGTCGAGAACACCCACGTCGACTACACGGGGCATCAGGAAGGCACCGATACGACGACGGGCACGACGAGCGTATCAACGGTGTCGGGGAGCTCCAACTACACGGATCTCTTTCCGAGCGTGCAGCTTCGCTATGCGCTGGGGAGCGTGACGAACATTCGAGCGGCGGTTACGCGGGCGATCGCGCGGCCGAACTACTATGATCTCGCCCCACACATCTCCGGCGATACCTGCGGGGGCATCTGTAACACGCTGACGAACGCCGCCTCCGCCGGAAATCCCAACCTCAAGCCACAGCATGCGTGGAACTACGATCTCCTCTTCGAGCACTATCTGCCCGCGGCGGGAGTCGTATCCGGTGGCCTGTTCTACAAGTCCATCACCGACTTTCAGTACGACAAGATTTCGATCTATCACGGCCCAGCCTCACAGTTCGACGGCAACTACGTCTCGATGCCGGTCAATGGCGGCGACGGGCACCTGTTCGGCTTCGAGGCTGATTACGCGCAGCATCTCTGGTTCCTTCCGCCTGCGCTGCAGGGATTGGGCTTCGACGTGAACTGGACGCACGTCTCCTCCAGGGCGACGCTGCTGCAAGACGCGTCCGACTCGGCACACATCGGTCAGACGACCGCTCGCTCCGTCGCGCTCCCCCGCCAGTCTCCCGACATCGCGAACGTGGCGCTCGTCTACGACGGCCCTCGCTTCTCGGTGCGCGCGGCGTGGCAGTATCAGGGAGCCAACATCACCAGCTACGCGGACGGCACGGCGACGGCAGCCGGTGACACGTACTTCTACGCCCACTCGCAGATCGATGCTTCGGTGATTTTCAACCTGACGCGCGATGTCTCCCTGCAGCTGCAGGGGCTGAATCTCAACAACGCCGTCTTTGGATTTTTCAACGGTACGCGCGACGCGCAGTTCGACATCCAGCGCGAGTACTACGGGCGGAGCGTGATCTTCGGCGCCAAGTACGGTTTCTAGTCGCAATCATCTTGAGCACGCGGCCGCGGCCCAGCTGCCGCGGCCGTGCATTTTACCAAGCCCTGTCGAGGCATCATGAATCGAACCCTCCTCGCGGTGATCGCGACACTCGCGCTCATCACATCGCGCGACGCCCTCGCCCAACACGCCGAACCTCCGTATTCGGGGTTCCACCTCGTGTCGCGAACGCCGCTCGGGGACGCGAAGGGCTGGGATTATCTCGCGTTCGAGCCGGCATCGCGCCTTCTCTATATCTCGCACGAGAGCGATGTGCTCGTCGTCGATCCCGCTCGGCAACGCATCATCGACAGGATCAGAAATACTCCAGGCGTGCACGGTATCGCCTTCGCGCCGGGCATCGGGCGCGGCTTCATCAGCGACGGAGATGACTCAACCGTCACGATTTTCGATCTCGCCACGCGGAAAATCATCGGGCGCGTCACGACGGGGGGTGACCCCGACGCAATTCTGTTCGATTCGGCAACGGGGCGTGTCTTTACGATGAACGCGAAGGGGGAGAACAGTACTGCAATCGATGCGGCGACCGGAAAGGTTGTGGGCACGATTCCACTCGGCGGCGGGCCTGAGTTCGCGGTCGCGGATGGGCGCGGCCATCTTTTCGCGAATATCGAGACCACGAGCGAGCTGATCGAGATCGACAGCCGCTCTTTGGTGGTGGAGCACCGCTGGCCGCTGGCGCCCTGCGTTACTCCTTCGGCGCTGTCGCTGGATTTCGAGAAGCGGCGGCTCTTCGTTGGCTGCCGCAATCACGTGCTGGCGGTCGTCGATGCCGATCGCGGCCTCGTGATGCAGACATTCACGATCGGAGATCATGTTGACGCGAGCGTCTTCGACGCAAATCGGCAACTCGCCTTCGCATCCAATGGCGACGGGACAATCAATGTGATCGGATCCAGCGGCGCCGATTCGCTCGTCATGCTCGACATCGTCAAGACGCAGACTGGGGCGAAGACGATGACCTTTGATCCGCTGTCCCATGACCTTTTCGTGGTCACTGCAAGCCGCGACGAGAGCAAGGGGAAGAAAGGCCCAATACTCCCGGGAACCTTCACGCTCCTGCATTTCGCCCCGGGGTCGGCGCGCACGTCGAGCGCGCGAGACGCCGCCTCGCCTACTTCGCTCGTCGTCCTCATCGTGATCGATCAAATGCGGCCGGATTACTTCGATCGATGGCGCACACAGCTTACCGGAGGGCTCGGCCGTATCCGTGCGCACTCGGCCTTCTTCCCGCACGGCTTGGAGAACCATGCGAACACCGAGACTGCGCCTGGTCACTCGACCATGCTCTCCGGACGGGAACCAACGCACACCGGGATCGTCAGCAACGATCGTGGAGTTCCCGACCCGAGCGCATCACTA
Organism: Gemmatimonadota bacterium; assembly: GCA_003142495.1. GTDB lineage: Bacteria > Gemmatimonadota > Gemmatimonadetes > Gemmatimonadales > Gemmatimonadaceae > FEN-1250. The sequence goes on from PLMM01000327.1 coordinate 10,585, forward strand.
ATCGGCTCGAACGGTCCGGGCGCGTCGCCTCGCCGATTCGTGGGGACTACACTTTTCGATTGGATGCTCGCGAAGAATCCCAATTCGCGAGTGCTATCCGTCTCACGCAAGGATCGCGGGGCAATCCTTCCCGTCGGAAGAGCGCTGGGCGCCGTTTTCTGGTATTCCGGCGGTGGCTTTACGACGAGCCACTATTACGCCGACACGCTCCCGGGATGGGTGAGCGATTTCAATGCGCGACACGGCCCGGATGCGCTCGCCGGAACGAAGTGGGAG